>JALWLE010000131.1 GCA_026996605.1 Flavobacteriales bacterium | reverse complement strand
CGTTCTTTGATAAACTTAATCAATTCTTTATCAACGTCTTTGGTTTTAGGACGGACTTCGTAGAACAGATTGGGACGGTTAAAAGAAGCCTTAAAGACATTAGCATCTTGTATATGCAGATTTTTTAAAATATCTTCTTGTACTTTGGTCGTAGCTGTAGCTGTCAGCGCAATAATCGGCAAATCCGGATTAATCTCATCTATAATATTTCGTAAATTACCGTATTCGGGGCGAAAGTCATGTCCCCATTCCGAGATACAATGCGCCTCGTCGATAGCCATAAACGATAATTGGACAGAACGTAAAAACTCAACATTCTCTTCCTTTCTCAATGATTCGGGGGCTACATATAATAGTTTAGTAATACCGTTTCTGATATCTTCTTTAACTTGACGGGTTTCGGTTTTATTTAAGGTCGAGTTGAGCAAATGCACAATGCCGGGATTTTCGGAAATACCCCGCAACGCATCAACCTGATTTTTCATCAAAGCTATCAATGGTGACACCACAATAGCTGTGCCATCTTTAAGTAAAGCCGGTAGTTGATAAGTCAGCGACTTACCGCCACCGGTCGGCATCACGGCAAAGGTGTGATGGTTATCCATAATGCTTTCGGTTACTTGCTCTTGCAATCCTTTAAATTGGTCAAAACCGAAATACCGTTTTAAAGCTTGTTTTAATTCGATTGATTGTGCTTCTGTCATATATTAAAAATTACTCAAACTAAAATACAAAAATTAATTGAATAAAATGCTAATAGAAAAAATTTAATCTTAAATTTGCATTTGTAGCTCACAATGAGCTTATTGTTTAATCAAAAATAAACATTTTTTTTGAAAGTTTAACAATTAAAATTTGAAATTCTTTGAAAGATAAAAACAAAATCATCAATTCTGCCGTAAATACTATTGATATTGAAATTTCGGCACTAGCCGGTTTGCGTTCACAAATCGATGCGCATTTCGTATCGGTTGTTGAGCTTATTGCGCAATCCAACGGCAGATTAATTGTTACGGGCATTGGCAAAAGTGCTAATATTGCGACTAAAATTGTGGCAACCTTCAATTCTACCGGTACGCCGGCTGTCTTTATGCATGCTAGTGACGCTATTCATGGCGATTTGGGGATTATTCAAAAGGATGATATCGTCTTAATGTTATCTAAAAGCGGTAATACGCCTGAAATCAAGGTTTTGATACCATTGATAAAAAATTTCGGCAATAAAATTATCGGTTTAACAGCTCATAAAGCGTCGTTCTTGGCTAAAAATGCCGATTTTCTGCTTTATACCCCTATGGAAAAAGAAGCATGTCCCAATAATTTGGCACCGACCACCAGCACAACCTTACAATTGGTTATGGGTGATGCTTTGGCGGTAGCACTTTTGGAATACAAAGGTTTTAATGACCGCGATTTTGCCAAATACCATCCGGGCGGTTCCTTGGGTAAGCGATTGTATTTACGAGTTAATGACCTGATTATCAGTAACGAAAAACCACAATCCAGTCCGGATGATTTGATGAAAGATGTCATCATCGAAATCACCAAAAAACGATTAGGTGCTACAGCTATTATTGATAATAATGAACTGAAAGGCATCATTACCGATGGGGATGTCCGGCGTTTGTTGCAACAAAACCTAGATATAACCAGTATAAAAGCCAAAGATGTGATGAGTAAAAAGCCCAAAACCATTTCAAATGAAGCTTTGGCAGTCGATGCGCTTCACAAAATGCAAGCGCATAATATCAGTCAATTGATTGTTGTTGATCAAAATCAAAATTATACCGGTATGGTTCATTTGCATGATTTGCTAAAAGAAGGTATTATTTAATGTAAGAAAAAAGATTATGGATTATGTGTTCCTTATGCCATCAAAGAATCCGGTCATTTCGGTACATCCCCCCGACGAAAGTCGGGGAAACACTCAATGACCCCCGTCCTCAATTCCTCAAATCGTAAGCAGTAACAAAGTTTGAAGTACAAAACAATCATTATTTAACAAAGTAAACAATGATGCAGAAAAAATCCTCATTTCCTCAAATTATAAAATCAACAATAATGACTAAATTTGCATAGAAAAATAAACAAATGCCATGACGGACAACGATGTACAAAAGGAAATGGGTATAATAGACCATTTAAACGATTTGAGAAAATTTCTGTTTCACTCGGCGGTAGCTGTGGCAGTAGGTGCCGTAATTATTGCCATGAATATTCAATTCGTTTATGACAAAATCATTTTTGCTCCTAAAAATCCCGATTTTATCACGTATCGTTTATTTTGTAATATTAGTGAAGCGCTTTGTATCAAAGAAATTCCCATCAATATTATCAATCGTTCGATGTCGGGGCAGTTTTCCGCTCATATTTGGACATCCATTATTTTCGGATTGATTATTGCTTTTCCATACATTGTATATGAGTTGTGGAAATTTATCAAACCGGCACTTTATGACAATGAAAAGAAATACGGTTTGATGTTTATTTTTGTCAGCAGTATTTTGTTTATATTAGGTATTTTGTTCGGGTATTTTGTCATTACGCCGCTATCCGTTAATTTCTTGGGAAATTATTTCGTAACCAGCGAAATTAAGAATAACATCGATTTATCGTCCTACAATTCATTGGTACGAACCACCGTTTTAGCCAATGGTATTGTTTTCGAATTACCTATTATCATCTATTTTTTAGCCAAAATGGGTTTAGTTGATGACAAGTTTTTAAAACAAAATCGCAAATATGCTTTAATTTTGATATTGTTATTGGCAGCCGTGATTACACCACCGGATATTGTCAGTCAAATTATCGTAGCTATTCCGCTATTGATTCTTTACGAATTCAGCATTTATGTGGCAAAAATAGTCGGAAAAAAATACCGTACCGATATTACGAAAACAGACCCTTAATAAAAGTTAAATAATTGATATACAATATATGACAACAGAACAATCATCTAATAAAATGATTCTACGTGCCGAAAATTTAGTTAAACGCTACGGTTCAAAAGAAGTGGTACGTGGCAATTCTCTTGAAGTCAATCAAGGGGAAATTATAGGATTATTGGGACCTAACGGTGCGGGTAAAACCACAACCTTTTATATGATAGTCGGCTTGATTAAACCCAACAGCGGTCATGTCTATTTAGATGATATCGAAATTACCGATTTTCCAATGTATAAACGGGCGCAATTGGGTATCGGATACTTGGCGCAGGAAAATTCTGTTTTTCGTGATTTGAGTGTCGAAGACAACATTAAAGCGGCACTCGAATTTGCCCATTTAACCAAAGCCGAACAAAAAGAAAAACTTGAAAGTTTGCTCGAAGAATTCGGTTTAACCGAAAAACGCAAACGCTTGGGCAAACTCTTATCGGGTGGTGAACGCCGGCGTACAGAGATAGCCCGTGCTTTGGCATCAAATCCGAAATTTATCTTGCTCGATGAGCCTTTTGCCGGTGTCGATCCTATTGCGGTGGAAGATATTCAAAAAATCGTTGCACACTTAAAGGATAAAAATATCGGGATATTGATTACCGACCACAATGTACAAGAAACTTTGGCTATAACCGATAAAACTTACTTGATGTTTGAAGGCAAAATATTAAAGCACGGTACGCCTGAAGAGTTAGCAGCAGACGAATTAGTCAGAAAAGTATACCTCGGACAAAACTTTGAACTGCGTAAAAAGAAACTTTAATTAATACATAATTGAAATAAAAAATGTTACACGAACTATATAAAATTTCCGATTTAAAATCATTAGCACTTAAAAACGAACCTAAAAAATTGGTTTTGGCTGCCGCAGGCGATGAACATTCCATAGATGCAGTTATTACAGCATACAAAATGGGAGTTATACAGCCGATTCTAGTTGGGCGTAAAGAAGAAATTCACAAATTGACAAATGATTGTAAGGATATAAACAATTTTGAAATCTACAATTTTAAAGATGATAAAGACATTGTCAAAAAAGCCGTTTCTTTGGTCGTAAATAACGAAGCGGATATTCTGATGAAAGGTAATGTAACGACCGCTACCTTACTTAAAGGGGTTTTAAATAAAACATACGGCATACAACATAAGTCTTTTTTATCGCATTTTGCCTTATTTGAAATTCCTAATTATCATAAATTATTAGGTATTACCGATGTGGCTTTAAATATTTTACCACCACTGGAGCATAAAGTTCACATTGTTGAAAATGCTGTACGATTTATTAGAAAAATAGGTATAGAACAACCTAAAATCGCTGCTTTATCTGCCATTGAAATGGTTAATGAAAAAATGCCTTCTACATTGGACGCGGCATTATTGTCAATCATGCAACGACGCGGACAGATCAAAAATTGCTTAATTGACGGTCCGTTGGCATTTGATAACGCGATCAGCTTAGAAAGTAAAAAACAAAAAAAATTGGGTGGTGATGTTGCCGGAAATGCCGATATATTGCTGGTACCTAATGTAGAATCGGGCAATATTCTTTATAAATCACTAGTAGCTTTTGCTGATGCAAAAGTGGCAGGAATTGTTTTAGGCGCTGATTTTCCTATAGTCTTAACCTCACGTGCCGATTCTGAAGAAACCAAGCTCAATAGTATTTTATTAGCTGCTGCTTCAGTCAACAATCGTTAGTAAAAAAAAACGGTTATGAAACAAAAACAAACACGTGTGCCATTAATAGCTGTAATTAATACCGGTTCTACTTCTACCAAGATAGCTGTTTTTAATGGAAAAGAATTGTTTTTTGAAGATAAAATTACACATTCAGAAAATGAATTAAAACGATTTAAAAATTTTAAAGAACAGGTAAATTACCGTTTTAATATTATTCTTAATCATTTAAAAAAACAAGGAATTGATCCCGAAAATTTTGATGTAATTATGGCAAGGGGTGGTTTAATTAAACCGGTTGCATCAGGTGTTTACAAAGTAAACAAACAAATGTTATATGATTTGGAACATGCCATAAAGCAACATGCGAGTAATTTAGCAGCAGCAATCGGTGTGCGTCTAGGAAAATCCAAGATACCTGTTTATATAGCTGATCCGGTTGTTGTTGATGAAATGCAGGAAATTGCCAAATATAGCGGTCATCGTTTGTTTACGCGAAAATCAATTTTCCATGCTTTGAATCATAAAGCCGTTGCTCGAAAATTTGCAGACGAAACACAACAAGATTATAACCGGCTCAATCTTATTATCGCTCATATGGGTGGCGGTATTTCAGTAGGCACCCATCAAAAAGGCAAAGTTATTGATGTCAATCAAGCCTTGGACGGTGAAGGACCTTTTTCGCCCGAACGCAGTGGCACGTTACCAGCCGGTGATTTGGTCAGAATGGCATTTTCAGGAAACTATTCAGAAGAAGACATGCTTAAAATGATTACCGGACAAGGGGGCTTGGTTTCATATCTGGGTACTAACAATTTAGAAGAAATTGAAAATAATCTAACAAAAGAAAGCCAAAAAATCTTAAAAGCACTTGCTTATCAAGTGGCTAAAAGTATAGGTGAAATGGCTACGGTATTAAAAGGACAAGTCGATGCTATTATCTTGACCGGTGGCTTGGCTTACTCGTCATTAATTACAGACAGTATAAAAAAACGTGTAAATTTTATTGCGAAGGTTTATGTATATCCCGGAGAAGATGAAATGCTTGCCTTGGCACAAAATGCTTTACTATTATGGCAAGGAAAACTTAAAGCTAAAAACTATTGATATTTTTAGGTTACTACTTTTAATACTAAAAAAGGCTTGGCAAATTATTTACCAAGCTTTTTTATACTATTTTAAAAAATTAAACTATTTTTTGACAGAATCCGACAAATCGTCTGTTACTTGTTCGTCCTTGTTTTTTTCAGATGATTTTGATATCTCATTTTCGTCAGAAGACTCACCATAAGGTCTTTTACCGAGAATTTCTTCCAAATCTTCTTTAAAAATGACTTCTTTTTCTAATAACCGCTGAGCTAAATTAACCAACTTATCCTTATTTTTTTGCAACAAATCTTTAACCCGTTGGTATTGTTCTTCTATGAGTTTCGAAATTTCTTCATCGATGATTTCAGCAGTTTTTTCACTATAAGGTTTTGTAAAACCATATTCTTGTCCGGATGAATCGTAATAGGTTAAATTTCCTATTCTGTCATTCAATCCGTAAACGGTTACCATAGCACGGGCTTGTTTGGTTACTTTTTCCAAATCGTTTAGCGCACCGGTAGAGATATTGCCAAATACAACTTCTTCGGCTGCACGTCCGGCAAGAGTAGCTGCCATTTCGTCAAGCATGTGCTGTTTTTCAACTAAGACCCGTTCTTCGGGCAAATACCAAGCGGCGCCAAGAGATTGCCCGCGTGGCACTATGGTAACTTTAACCAATGGATGTGCATGTTCGAGCAACCAACTGGCAGTAGCATGTCCGGCTTCGTGATGTGCCACCCGTTTTTTCTCTTCAGGTTTGATAACTTTATTTTTCTTTTCCAATCCACCGATAATACGGTCAACGGCATCTAAAAAGTCTTGTTTACCAACTTCTTTTCTGTTTTTTCTGGCTGCAATCAATGCCGCTTCGTTACAAACATTGGCAATATCGGCACCTGAAAATCCAGGAGTTTGCTTGGCTAAAAAGTCCACATCAACATCTTTACTTAATTTTAATGGTTTTAGGTGGACTTCAAATATTTCTTTACGTTCGTTCAAATCCGGTAAATCTACAAAAATTTGTCTATCGAATCGACCGGCACGCAACAGGGCTTTATCAAGCACATCGGCACGGTTGGTAGCACCAATCACGATGACATTATCATTGGAACCGAAACCATCCATTTCTGTCAATAACTGATTCAATGTATTTTCACGTTCGTCATTGCTACCGGTAAAATTGTTTTTACCACGTGCGCGACCAATCGCATCAATCTCATCTATAAAAATAATAGAAGGCGATTTTTCTTTGGCTTTTTTAAACAAATCACGGACACGTGAAGCACCAACCCCTACAAACATTTCAACAAAATCGGAACCCGATAAAGAGAAAAACGGTACTTTGGCTTCACCGGCAACTGCTTTTGCCAACAAAGTTTTACCGGTTCCGGGGGGACCGACCAATAAAACCCCTTTGGGAATTTTACCGCCTAATTTGGTATATTTTTCGGTATTCTTTAAAAAATCGACGATTTCTTTGACTTCTTCTTTGGCACCTTCCAATCCGGCAACATCTTTAAAAGTCGTTTTTTCTTGTTTTTTGGCATCATAAAGTTCAGCACGTGACTTACCTATACTGAAAATACCACCGCCACCGCCGGGACCGCCTCCTCCTGCAGCACCGGACATTCGGCGCATCATATACAACCAAAAACCAATGATTAAAACCCACGGTAAGACGTTCATCAAAAATCCCATAAAATAATCGGTGGTTGTTTTAAAACGGTATTCTACGGGAATGCCTTTGGCTTTTGCCTTATCGAGTTTTTCTTCAAAATGTTTTAAATCACCTATTTCAACGATATAATCAGGAGCAATCGGCGATGAAAAAAATCCTTTATTTTGCGGTTTGTGGTCTTCTTTGGCTTTATCCGTTACATAAATATTAGCTATATGTTTATTTTCAATCACGACTTCTTTAATCTTGCCGTGGTCTAACATATCTTCAAACTTGTTGTAACTCAATATTTTATCATCATTACCACTATTTCCGTTCATCATTACCATAAAGATAACAATGGAAATAGCCATATAAATCCAAAATACATTTAGTTTAAATGGGGATTTATTATTGGCATTTTTGGTAGGTTTATTTTTACTTGGTTCGTTATTCTTATCTTGTTTACTCATAGTTTCTAATCGTTTTAAGATTCATTTTTCAAACTCATAACTTTGGCATCACCCCAAAGTTCTTCCAAATTGTAATATTCACGAACGGGTTTTTGCATAATATGTGCTACCACATCGATATAATCCATTAAAATCCACTCGGAATTTTCTTCGCCTTCTACGTGCCATGGTTTTTGTTGCAATGATTTACTTACGGTTTTTTTAATGGAATCCGCTATGGCATTTACTTGAGTATTCGAAGTACCGTCAGCTATAATAAAGTACTTTGCCACGGCATTATCTATATTTCGTAGGTCAATAATAGTTGTATTTTGTCCTTTAACTTCTTCTATGCCTTCGATAATTTTATCAATTAAAGTATCAGTCGTTACGGTTTTTGTCATATATTCGTGTTTATTCTAATTGCAAAAATAAGCTATTTATTTTATATGGAATACATCAAATTTGATACCATTACATCAACGAATGATTTCTTAAAAAGTTACGCTGAAACACATGAAATTTCAGATTTTTTTTATGTGCTTGCCGATGTTCAAACCGGTGGTCGGGGTCAGCATACAAATATTTGGCAATCAGAGTGTTGTAAGAATATTTTGATCAGTATTTTTTTACAACCGGATATTGACTTGGCGCAACAAGCCCGACTCAACCAAATAGTAGCAGTATCTATAGTCAAAGTTTTGCAAAAGTTTAACATTCCGAATGTGCGTATCAAACTGCCTAACGACATTTTGGCAGGCGGTAAAAAAATAGCCGGTATTTTGATTGAAAACAAAATCATCGGGAAAAAATGGTTGCAAAGTATTATCGGCATCGGACTGAATGTAAATCAAAGCAATTTTGTAAATTTGCCAATGGCTGTTTCTATGAAACAAATTACCGAAATCAATCATGATAGAGATGAAATTGTCAAACTCTTAATAGAGCAATTAAAAATTTGTTATCAAAAATCGCCTGAAAAAATACAGAATGATTTTAATAACCTGTTGATACACAACGATTAATGAATTATACTATCAAAAAATACCATGCCGGACTCAAAGCCGATTGGGACGATTTAATCAAAGGCTCGTCCAACGGTACTTTTTTACATCTGCGTGATTATATGGACTATCATGCCAACAGATTTGAGGATTTTTCATTGATGATTTATGAGGGTTTAAAGTTGCGAGCGGTTTTACCGGCACATCGCGTCGGAAAGGATATTTTTGCACATAAAGGCTTGACTTACAGCGATTTTATTTTTGATAATAAATTAAGAATCGAGCCCATGCTTTCAATTATGGAAGATGCTTTTAAGTATCTTTTACAAAATGACATCACAAAAATACATATTAATACCATTCCTGCGGTCTTTCATAAACATCCTTCTGAATCGAGCTTATATATCTATCACCAAATAGGTGGCAATATTACCAAAGTTAAGCCCTTTTTTATTTTAAATACTGTTGATTATCAACTAAATAAAGACCGAAAAAAAAATTTGAAAAAAGTTCAGCAACAAGCGTTTGAAATTAAATCCGACGACATTTATTTATATGATTTTTGGCAAATTGTATCGGATAATTTACGGCAAAAATTCAATACTAAACCGGTGCATTCCTATGAAGAAATCAGCCGGCTTCAGAGGTCGTTTCCAGAGCAAATCAAACTTTTTACGATTTGGCAAGACGGTATTTTAAAAGCCGGTACATTGGTGTATTTGATTAACAATGTTTGTCATTTTCAATACATTCATGCCAGTCCGGATGGTGATAAAGCCATAGTTGATGCCTTGATTTATCATTTGATAAAAACTTATGAAGCAACCTATCAATATATCAGTTTTGGCAGTTCGGAAGCCAGTCAAAATGCGCTCAATAAAAATTTGTCGTATTGGAAAGAAAGTTTCGGCTGTAAAATCCGGAATCAGATACAATATGAGATAAATCTTGAGAGTTATATAAGATTAAAAGACATTATGCAATGATCGAATTTTTAAACCTAAAAACACTCAATTCCCCTTATGAAAAGCAATTTCATCAAAAATTCGACCAATTTTTGTCTTCGGGATATTATATTCT
>JALWLE010000130.1 GCA_026996605.1 Flavobacteriales bacterium | reverse complement strand
ACAAGCAACATCTTAAAGAGTTGATTGAGAGGTATAGGGATAAGCAATGAGACACTACTATATTCATACACAAGAGGATGAGACTCTAGTCAAAACAGTTATGGCTTATGCCAAAAGTAAAGAGATACAGCTTGTACCAATAGAGTTAACACATCTAAATTGTTTAGAGGTGGAAGAGGGTGACCATATTTTAGCAACAGCTTCGGTAGAGGGGCTAAAAGAGGTTATGGAGTTTGTAAGTTGTAATGGTTTGAGTATGGGGATTGTACCTCGTGCAGAGCAGAAAGAGTTAAAAAAGACTTTTGAGTTACCAAGTAGTGTTGAGAAGCAGATAGAAGTAGCCCTAAATAGTTGTAGTAAAAAGTTAGATTTACTCTACTGTAATGATAAGTTGGTTCTACAAGAGGTGGTTATTGGCGAAGTTCCTCCTTTAGATAGTTTCTCTTCGTCGATGGAGAAGCAGGGGTTGTTTGAGCGTTTTAGCTCTTTTTTCTCTATGTTAAAAAAGATTAAATCATTATCTCACACTCTATTTACAGTTACAACAGGAAAAGAGAAGGTGCTTAAGTTCTCTGCTATTGGAGCTGTTGGAGTTGAGTATAATAACCAAACTTTCGCCTCTAAATTGGTAGCAAACTACCTAAAGTTTAATGATGGGCGTTTAACATTAGTCTTTTTGTCTCCTAACTCTATTTTTGAGTATATGAGCTATATATTTAAGTCACATATACTTAAACAGACTCCCCAAAAGTTACCCTCTTCGGTAGGGTATATTCATAGTCATAAATTAGAGGTAGAGACAAATAGAGAGTTGAGTGTAACTATTGACTCTGTTAACTCACTCTCTACACCTGTAACCCTAGAGACTAAACCAGAAGCCCTAGCTCTAAGTGTAGGAGAGAAGTTTTGGGAGAAAAGCTCAAAGGTAAAAGAGATAAAAGAGAGTGTCAAGGTAGATACATTACCCTCAGATGATGAACTATCATCTTACCTCTCAAAAGGCATTCCTCTCTTTGCACACGCCTCACATGAGCAGTTTACCTCACTTTTTTCTAACCTTAGAGAGGAGAGTAGACTTAGCTCTACTTTTATGACTCTGCTTATTTTAGCAACGATGATTGCGACCTTTGGACTCTATATTAACTCGGCTTCGGTGATTATTGGGGCTATGCTTTTAGCACCTCTTATGCAACCTATTGTTGGGGTAAGTATGGGGCTGTTGCGTCAAGATACGGCACTTTTAGTCAATGGAGCAAAGAGCATAGCTGTTGGTGTTTTAGCTGTTTTGGGTACGGCAATGGTTATCTCATGGTTGCTACCTCTTACACAACACACCTCAGAGATGAATGGACGGCTCTCTCCTACGCTACTTGATTTGTTTGTTGCCATCGTTTCAGGTATGGCAGCAGCCTATGCAAAGAGCAATGAGAAGATAGTAGGCTCACTAGCTGGAGTTGCCATTGCTGTAGCGTTAGTACCACCTATTGCTGTAGCAGGTATTGGGCTTGGTTGGGGTGAGTGGAGTATGTTTAGCTCTGCATTTTTGCTCTTTGTTACCAACTTAGTGGGCATAGTTCTGTCTGCCTCTTTGACCTTTTTGGTTCTTGGTTTCTCTCCTGTCTCTGTGGCTAAAAAAGGGTTGAGTTATGCATTAGTTTTAGTAGCTATTGTGGCTGTTCCTCTCTCTATCTCTTTTAAGAAGATGGAGCATGATATTCAGATTAAACAGCTACTTAGCTCTTTTGAAACAAAGATAGAGAGTAAAGAGATTCACCTAAAAAATATTGAGATTAGAGGTGATGAGGTGCGTTGTGAGGTTATCTCTTCTGATATTTTGAGTAAAGAGGAGAAGTTGAGGCTTAAAGGGTTGATTACTCAACGAGTAGGGGAAGAGGTTAGGGTTTTGGTCTCTTTTTGGTATGAGTTATAGATGGTGAAGATTTTAAATCCAAGATTTAGCAAATATAAACCTTTACTTTTGTAAATTATATAGCTATAATTATGTAATTTAAATAATTAGGATTAAAAAATGTATAAAAGGTCAGCAGAAGATATACTACATGAAGCACTATCTATCTCTCCTGTTGTATTATTAGCAGGTGCAAGACAAGTAGGGAAGTCTACACTATGTCTCTCTTTAGACAATGAGTATAGAGTTTTTGACAATTTAGCAGAGAGAGCTTCTGCATTAAATGACCCTATTGGTTATGTGGCAACACTTCCTAAGCCCATTACACTTGATGAGATTCAAAAAGTACCTGAAATCTTAGAGGGTATTAAGATAGCAGTAGACAAAAAGCGAGTTAATGGAACATT
>JALWLE010000129.1 GCA_026996605.1 Flavobacteriales bacterium | reverse complement strand
AATATGTCTCAAATGCAAGCCGTTAAAGCTGTTTGGGATCAAATGGTTAACGAAGCTGTCTTAAATAATCAATATGACAAATTAGGTATTAAAGTCGGTCAAGACCGATTGAGAGAATTAATCGTCAGCAACCCTAGTATCAAACAAGCATTCACTAACCAACAAGGCGTTTTTGACGACAATGCCTTAGCCGATTATATTGATAATGTTTATAAAAACAAGAATAAAAACCCCGAGCTATTTGCCCAATGGAAAAATTTTGAAAATTCATTAATAGAATCTGAAAAACAAAAAATATATATGGATATGCTCAAAGCAGCAGTCAATCCTACTATAAAAGAAGGTGAATGGTTATACCATTATGAAAATGACGCCGTAGATTTCAAATATGCTGCTGTTCCATATAGAAGCATTCCCGATTCGTTGGTCAAAGTAACCAAATCCGATATTCAAGCTTATATCAATAAACATAAAGATGAATATAAAGCGGATGAAAGCCGTGATATAGAATATGTTTTTATCCCCTTGAAACCTTCTGCCAAAGACAAACAAAAAATAATGGACGAGCTAAAAGCGCTCATCAATGATAAAGAAGTTTACGATAAAGAAGCCCCGGATCATAAAAAAATAGAAAAAGGCTTTAAAAACACCGATGATGCAGAAGCTTTTGCCAACAACTATTCGGATGTTAAACAACAAGCTCGCTATTACTTTAAAAATCAATTACCAAAAGACTATGCTGATACGCTAATCAAACTCAATAAAGGCGATATATTCGGTCCTTACGAGATGAAAAATCAAGTGTATTTATCCAAAGTGCTTGATACCAAAATGATACCCGATTCTGCCAAAGCGGCTCATATATTGATAGCTTACAAAGGCGCAATGCGAGCCAATCCGTCTATTACCCGTGACAAGGAAACGGCAAAAAAGAAAGCTGACAGTATATTGAAAGTCGTCAAAAGAAATCCGGCTAAATTTGCCGATTATGCCAAAAAATTATCCGACGGACCTACCAAAACCAAAGGTGGTGATTTGGGCTGGTTTACTTACGGACAAATGGTCCCCGAATTTAACGATTTTGTTTTTACAGGCAAAAAAGGACAAATCGGTTTGGTTGAAACATCTTTTGGGTTCCACATTATTAAAATTAATGACCTGACCCAACCGGAAAAAGCCATTAAAATGGTTTCAATCATTAGAAATGTAGAACCCAGTCAAGAAACCGAAAATGAAACCTTTGCCAAAGCGGCACAATTTGCAAGTGAAGCATTAGATACCAAAGACTTTAATGCACTAGCCAAAGAAAAAGGCTACGAAGCCAAACCTGTTAAAAAAATCGGTCGTTTTGAAGACCGCATGCCTGGTATAGGTCAAAACAGAGATGTTGTGCGTTGGTTATACAAAGGCGATAGAAAAGTAGGTGATGTTACCAAATTTGATACCGATAAAGGACACATAATCGTATATGTATCCGGTATCCGTGAAGAAGGTTTGATGACACCCGAAGAAGCTTCTATTTTGGTTAAACCGAAATTAATTAAAGAAAAGAAAGCCGAATTAATCAAAGCCAAATTCAAAGGCAATACACTCGAAGAAATGGCAAAAAATGCCGATGCCAAAGTCGGCGTAGCAACCGGTGTAACTTTAAACAACCCCACCATTCCCGGATTTGGTAGAGAACCGGTAGTAGTAGCCAGAGCTTTTGCCTTAGAACCCGACAAAGTTTCCGAACCCATTGCCGGTAACAGAGCGGTTTATGTGATTAAAACCATCAAGGTAACCAAGGCACCGGATATCAAAAATTATGTACCGTATGCCGAAAAATTGCGCAAACAACGAATTGCCAATATTAATCGTGATGTTGTAAAAGCGCTTAAAGAAAAAGCCGATATCGAAGATAATAGAGCGCTTCTGTATCAATAAAAGTTATTACATTTTTTAACCTGAGTCCGTTGCAAAAGCAACGGACTTTGTTTTTATAACCGGAAAAAATGGCGTAATTTTGTATTACATAACAAAAACACCAACCCATGAAAAGCATAAAAGACATAAATTTTAAAGATAAAAAAGCCTTAATACGCGTAGACTTTAATGTGCCGTTAGATGAAAACTTCCAAGTGACAGACAACACCAGAATATTAGCAGCCAAACCAAGCATTGAAAAAATATTAAATGACGGTGGCAGTGTTATTTTAATGTCACATTTAGGACGACCTAAGGGTAAAGATGACCGGTTTTCATTGCGTCATATCGTTCCCGAATTAGAAAAAGTATTGGGGCGTAGTGTTATTTTTGTTGACGACAGCATAGGTAAGAAAGTTCAAAAAGCGGTTAAAGAATTAAACTCAGGACAAGTTTTATTACTGGAAAATCTGCGTTTCTACCCCGAAGAGAAAAAAGGCGATGAAAACTTTGCCAAAGCCTTGGCAGATTTAGGTGCCGACTATTATATCAATGATGCTTTCGGAACTGCCCATCGTGCGCATGCATCTACGACAATCATTGCCCGTTATTTTGACAAAAATCACAAAGCACCGGGCAAACTTTTGGAAAAAGAAATCAGAAGTATTCGCAAAGCCCTTGACGAAGGACAAAAACCTGTTACTGCAATCATTGGCGGCGCAAAAGTATCGAGTAAAATCGGAGTAATTGAAAATCTTTTAAATAAAGTGGATAACCTGATTATTGTAGGCGGCATGGCTTTTACATTTTTGAAAGCGCTTGGCAATAAAATAGGAGACTCCATCGTTGAAGATGATAAGCTGGATTTAGCCAAACGCATCTTGTCAGAAGCAAAAGACAAAGGCGTCAATATCATTTTACCCGTTGATTTGGTAATTGCCGATCAGTTTTCAAATGACGCCCGAACCAAAGTGGTTGATGTCGATAACATACCTGACCATTGGCAAGGACTGGATATCGGACCAAAAACTCGTGAACTGATAGATAAAGTTTTGCAAAATTCCAAAACCATCATTTGGAACGGACCTGCCGGTGTTTTTGAGTTTGACAAATTTGCCAAAGGAACGGAACACATCGGTCTATCTATCGGTAAAGCTTCTGAAAAAGGTGCTTATTCATTAGTCGGTGGTGGCGACTCGGTAGCAGCGGTAAAAAAATTAGGTTTAACCGATAAAGTCAGCTATATTTCAACCGGGGGTGGTGCTTTGTTAGAAATGCTTGAAGGTAAGACCCTACCCGGAATTGCTGCTTTATCAGAATAAGATTATTTATGAAGAAACTTATAACATCCATTTTTATGCTTGTCACACTTGTGTTGTTTGCGCAAGAAAAATCCGATCAAAACAAGCAGGTCAAATCCGATACGATATGGCTTGACGACAAACCACATCATACACAAACGCAAAAGCAAACCCAAACAACAATAGAAACCGGAAAAACAATAACAGCAGACATAAACCGAAGCGCAAATCAAAATTTGCCTATTGACACAACCGGACTGACAATAGACAATGTCATCTTAAAAGACTTGCCTAATATCAAACGTATGGATAGCTTGTGGTTCAAAGAACTATACCAACCGGAACTGTTTGACAGCATCAATAATCTGAAAATGGATATGGACAATATGGGGACCAATGATGTCAGGTTAGATACCGTTGTCATAAAAAAACAATTAGAATTGCTCAATCAAAAAACGCAATTGGATATTGTCTATCATCCTGCTTTAATCAGAACCATCAAAGCATTTTTAAAGCATCGTAAAAAAAGTTTGGGACGCTTGTTTGGTATGGCAGAATATTATTTCCCGATATTTGAAGAAAAATTGGCAAAATACAATATCCCTTTGGAAATGAAATATTTGGCTATTGTAGAATCGGCGCTTAATCCGAGGGCCATATCACCTGCCGGTGCCGGTGGTTTATGGCAGTTTATGTACTCTACCGGAAAAGTTTACGGACTGGAAATCAACTCTTATGTCGATGAACGCTTTGACCCCATACAAGAAACAGAAGCCGCTTGCAAGCATATGCAAGATTTGTATCAAGTCTTTCATGATTGGAATTTGGTGTTAGCGGCATACAACTCAGGTGCCGGTAACGTTACCAAAGCCATTCGCCGCTCGGGCGGTTACACCAATTATTGGAATATTCGTCCTTATCTGCCGCGCGAAACCGCCGGCTATGTTCCCTTGTTTCAAGCCACATTATTTTTAGGCGAATATGCCAAAGATTACGGTATTGTTACAACCAAACCACATTTTCATTATATCGCAACGGATACAATAGTCGTAAAGCATACTATTACCTTTAATCAAATTTCGCGCTTGTTAAAAATTGATGAAAAAGAACTCGAATTTTTAAATCCGCAATACAAATTAAACATTATTCCTTATGTCGAAGAGCAGCTTTATACCCTGAAATTACCGTTAGAATTGAGCGGTATTTTTGTCAATAATGAAGCCCTTATTTATGCTTTGGTTGAAAAAGAACTGAACAAAAAAGAAAAACCTTTACCAAAGTTTTACAAATTGAATAATTATATTGTTTACAGGGTTCGTTCAGGGGACTATTTAGGTAAAATTGCACGCCGTTTTCATACAAGCGTTAGAAAAATCAAGCGGATGAACGGACTTCGTTCCAACCGGTTACGTGTCGGACAAAAACTAAAAATTTATTCACGTTACCCACTAGCAGCAAAAAATTTAAATAATTCAAAAAAAGTAAAAAAACATACCAACAAAAAAAGACGATTAGTAACCTATAAAGTTAAACCCGGCGACACCCTTTGGAATATATCTAGAAAATATAATGTCAGCTTGTCCGAAATCATGAAATGGAACCGGTTAAAAAAACACAGTAAACTCAAACCGGGGATGAAATTGAAGATTTATAAGTCTTGATATTAAACTTTATTTCGATAAATAATATAGGTAGAATTGATAATTTTTTTATACCATGAAATTTTAGCAGTTATACTTATTTAGGAACAATTTTTGTAAATGTAAATGACGGATTTAAAAGACCATACACATGAAAAAATATATTATTTCTGCTATCATATTGGGATTTATTAGTCTTTCTTGTCATGATGACCATGAAAAACTATTACCGGACTCAACCGGCAAGACACATAGTATTCTGGTAATAATGGATGACAATGATTGGAAAGGGACAGTCGGTGACAGTATTCGAAAATATTTTGCATCCGAATTTAGTGATCTGCCACAATCCGAACCCCAATATACCTTACACCAAGCAGCACCAGAATTGTTTACGGATATTTTTAAAAGAGTTCGAGATGTTTTAATTATTAAAAAAGGAGATAAATCCGGTGTGCAATACTTTAAAGATAGATTTGCGCGTCCACAACTAATCGTGCAAGTGGAAGGACGCAATAACGATGAAATAAAAAAATTACTCTACAAACACTCACAGGAAATCGTTGACCGGTTTAACAATTTCGAGATTAAACATCTGCAAAACCTACATCGAAAAGCATTACGTAACAGTGCCGATGTTGAAAAAGAACTGGGTATCAGTATTGAAATCCCCGATTATTTTGCTTTGGTCGATCATCAAAAAAACTTCTTTTGGTTCCGTCGCGATGTCAAAAACGGAGAAGCTGACATTTTATTATACAGCGTTCCTTTAAAAGATGAACAAGATTTAAAAGGCAATCGCGTAGTTTACTATCGTGATTCCATAGGCAAAAAATATATTCCCGGTCCGTTGGATAGTACTTATATGAAATCGGAACATAATCTGTCACCTTCGCAAGTGATGACGACTATCAATGGTAAGCGCACCATCGAAACTCGCGGTCTGTGGAATATGAAAAATGATTTTATGGGTGGTCCTTATGTCAATTATTCTATCATTGACAAGAAACATAAACGTATGATCGTAGGCGAAGGCTTTATCTATGCTCCGGCTATTGACAAACGCGATTATATGGTGCAGTTGGAAGCTATTTTAAGAACGATAAAATTGAAAGAGTAAAATAATGATTGAGATTTCTCAGTAAACAATTGATTCACCATTATACAAAAAAGAGCAAAATTAATTTTGCTCTTTTTTTTCAGTTTCATCTGTAATTTTATCCGATTGGTCATCAGAAGTCGCTTTTTTAAATTCTTTAATACCCTTACCGATACCCCCCATAAGTTCGGGAATTTTCTTACCACCGAATAATATCAGCACAATGACAGCTATTAAAATTAATTGTTGCGGACCGATGACACCCAAAGGTAATATATATGCGATCATAATATTCCGTTTTTAAATTATAAAACGAAATTAATGCAAATTTTTCAATTAGAGAAATAAAAATGATTTATTTTTGTGTGATATAAAATTTAATCTCTATGAAAACAATAGATAAATGGGCTTTCCTGATAATATTTATGGCAGGATTTAGTTTGCAAGCTCAAAAAATTAAAGTGCCAAAATCATACTCTAACATCAAGTATAAAAAGGGAATTTTGGGTGTGGTCAAT
This sequence comes from Flavobacteriales bacterium, assembly GCA_026996605.1. Lineage (GTDB taxonomy): Bacteria > Bacteroidota > Bacteroidia > Flavobacteriales > Flavobacteriaceae > WGBX01. The sequence goes on along the minus strand of JALWLE010000129.1, from coordinate 27,990 downwards.
AAAAAAGAATTCTATCCGGAAGAAATTCCAAATCCGATTTATACATACAGCAAAATTGCCGAACCCAAAGTTACAGGCACTAATGACGGTGTACAGCTGGATTTTAAAGATGAACGCATCAACGGAAAAGTCAGCTATGGTTTCATCAAAATGGATAATGTCAAATATCCAGGACCTGTCTTTTTCAAAAAAACATCCAAAGTCAAAAACGGGAAAGTGGTCATTCCTTTCAAACGTTTAAAAGGTAAATACGATTTTATCAACTGGGAACAAACCGGTAAAGCTCGTTTAGGTTACCGCTTAATTGATGACAAAGGACAGGTTATTTATGATGGGCGGTTAAATCTTAAAAAGGACAAAAACGGACTGTTTCAAGAAGATATTTATTTGATTGAAGGACCTTATATCAATCAAGTCAAAGCCGAAAGCTTGGTTATTTCGTTCAAAACCAATAAAAACGTATTGGCACAAATCCGCATTGGCGACCAAGTTTATTCCGATATTGTTCCCACGCGTCAACACGAAATTAGCATCACCGGACTCAAACCACAAACATCATATAATTATACCGTGCTTTATGATGACTGGAAAGAATATTATCAATTTACAACAGCTCCCAAGAAAGGTTGCCGTAGTAAATTTACTTTTGCTTACGCTTCCGACAGTCGTGCCGGACAAGGCGGTGGCGAACGCGATTTGTTTGGTGTTAATGCCTATATTTTAAAAAAAATGATGATGTTTGCCGGGTATAAAAATGCTGCTTTTTTTCAATTTACCGGTGACTTAATTAACGGTTATAGCGGTAGCAATGATAAACATAATTTAGAATTAATCAACTGGAAACATGCTGTCGGTAACTACTGGCACTATCATCCGGTTTACGTAGCTATGGGCAATCACGAATCTGTTGAACGTATCTTTAAACGCACCGGATACAAAGGGCATTCATACTACCTGGGACATTTATTTGTCGATAAATTTCCATTTAAAAAATACAGTGCCGAAGCCACTTTTGCCGATAATTTCACCATGCCGGTCAGCGATTTGAAATCGGAAGACGGCAGTGCTTTCGACCCGTCACGAAAAACCGAAGATTTTCCGTCCTACAAAGAAAATGTCTATGATTACACCTATGGCAATGTAGCTATGATTGTGATGAATTCTAATTATTGGTATGCTTCATCAACGGCTGATATTCCATTAACTTCCGGCAATGTACACGGTTACATCATGGATAACCAACTCCAATGGCTTAAAAAAACAATGGCAAAATATGAAGCCGACAAAGACATTGACCATATTTTTGTGACGTTTCACACACCGGCGTTTCCCAATGCCGGACATATGGGAGATGATATGTGGTATAACGGCAACAACCAAATACGTCCTTATATAGCCGGCAAACCGGTTGATAAAGGCATCATAGAACGCCGTGATGAAATTTTGGATATTTTAGTCAATAAAAGTGATAAATTTGTCGCTCTACTCTGCGGCGATGAACATAATTACAGCCGGTTGGAAGTCAACAATAACACACCAATATATCCGGATAATTGGACCGGTAAAAAAATCAAATTCAAACGACCTTTTGTGCAAATAACCAATGGTAGTGCCGGTGCGCCTTATTATTCTTTAGAACAAACACCTTGGCGAAAATTTGTTAAAAAATTCTCAACCTTACACGCCTTAATGTTATTCAATGTCGATGGTCAACATATCAATATGGAAGTCATCAATCCCGACACATTTGAAGTGATTGAAACCGTCAAGTTGCGGTAATTTTATTTCTTATAAAAATTAAAAAATCCTGTTATTAACATAGCAGGATTTTTTTATCACTTTAATGATAAAAAATTAAAAATACTGTAATGTAATCTTCAAAGGTCGATATTAATAATAACTTGTTCTCAATTAATTATACGAGAAAACCCTTATAAAAAATCAGTAGAATCACGTATTGTATTGTCATAAAGCTTATTATAACTTGCAGTGATAATTTTAATACCAAAAAAATAGCTTTATGAAAAGAAATGTATTTTCTCTAGTTTTATGGTCTGTTCTATTTTTATGGCAACAGTCGCATGCGCAACAAACTGATATTTCAGTTAACAATGACCCCGGTCAATGTAGTGCCATTGTAACTTACACGGCGCCGGAAACAACCTATCAAGATTCAATACCGCCACATACCCTAACAGGATATAACACGATTGGATTTAAAGATGGTAGTTATTATTATATCTCACAAGATGAGGTAACTGCACAGGATTCTTATACAAATGCTCATAATTTAAATGCTTACGTAGCAACCGTACCCAACGCCGACGTCAATCAATTCTTAGCAAATTATTTATCAACCAATAATATTGCATCAGCAGAAATAGGTTTTAGTGACGTTAACATAGAAGGAACTTTTGTATGGGATAGTGGCAATACAAGCACTTACACCAATTGGGCTGCCGGAGAGCCCAATAATGTAAATAACGAAGACTATACAGAATTATATTCCAACGGATATTGGAATGATTATCCTGAAACTACTACTATTAAAGCTATCATCGAAAAAGCAGGACAGCCTTTTGAATTACTATCGGGACCGGCCAGTGGAGATCCTTTTCCTATTGGTTTGACACAAGTAATCTATAAAGGAATTGATAATACCGGCGAAGCCGTTTTTTCTCACTTTAATGTGACGGTTACTGATAATGAAGCACCACAATTTACAAACTACCCCAATGACATTACTGTTGATGTCGATTCGGGTAGTTGTGGTGCCTTAGTAAATTATACCACCCCTACGGCAAGTGATAACTGCGATACAAATAGTTACTACGTTGCTTTAAGCGAACATACTTTAAACAACCTCAGTGATTGGACTATAATTTATAATGGTGGCGATGGTTGGACTATTAATTCCGATAATCATTTTCAAACATCTTACGCTTGGAATTCAAAAACGCGTGTTATTGATTTATTGAGTTTAAACTACGACCCTGAAGTTTTAGACACTTCTCCGGATATCATCGTATCTGAAAAATATCAAGGTGGCGCACCTAATTATTCCGACACATATAAATTTATAGTTAGATTATTAGATGCTAATGGTAATGAATTAGATAGCTTTGATAGCGGTTTAATAACAACTACTAGTGCTGTACAAACAATAAGTCATACTTTTAGCGGGTATCCGTCCGGCGTAAGACAAATTGTAATAGAAGATGGCGGTAGAGATGCAGAAGGTTGGGCGGGACATTACGGGTCTATTATGTATGGTACACAAATCCAAATACAAAATAAAGTTTTGGTTAAACAAATTACCGGACTGGCTGACGGTGACACTTACCCGATAGGTACAACCACTAATGTCTTTCAAGCCAAAGATTTAGCAGGCAATTATTCTAACTACTCATTCAATATAAGTGTTACAGATAATGAAGGACCACAGTTTGCAAATTGTCCCAATGACATTACTGTTGATGTCGATTCAGGTAGTTGTGGTGCCTTAGTAAATTATACCACCCCTACGGCAAGTGATAACTGCGATACAAATAGTTACTACGTTGCTTTAAGCGAACATACTTTAAACAACCTCAGTGATTGGACTATAATTTATAATGGTGGCGATGGTTGGACTATTAATTCCGATAATCATTTTCAAACATCTTACGCTTGGAATTCAAAAACGCGTGTTATTGATTTATTGAGTTTAAACTACGACCCTGAAGTTTTAGACACTTCTCCGGATATCATCGTATCTGAAAAATATCAAGGTGGCGCACCTAATTATTCCGACACATATAAATTTATAGTTAGATTATTAGATGCTAATGGTAATGAATTAGATAGCTTTGATAGCGGTTTAATAACAACTACTAGTGCTGTACAAACAATAAGTCATACTTTTAGCGGGTATCCGTCCGGCGTAAGACAAATTGTAATAGAAGATGGCGGTAGAGATGCAGAAGGTTGGGCGGGACATTACGGGTCTATTATGTATGGTACACAAATCCAAATACAAAATAAAGTTTTGGTTAAACAAATTACCGGACTGGCTGACGGTGATACTTATCCGGTAGGCACCACGACTAACGAATATCAAGCCAAAGATTTGGCAGGCAACCTCTCAAATTGCACTTTTGATGTAACGGTAACAGATAATGAATTACCAGTTGTCAATTGCCCCGGCAATCAAACTATTGATTTACAAGCCAATCAAACCATATATACTTTACCCGATTATATCTCAAATGGTGATGTCACGGCTGGTGATAATTGTAATGTTGTTAACGTCACGCAAACCCCCGCAGCAGGGACTGATTTAAACGCCGGAACTTATCAAATAAACTTTGAAGCCGCTGACCCCTCCGGTAATACACAAACTTGTTCATTTGAATTGGTTATAAATGAAGTCAACGGAATTAATGAAAATCATCGAACGAATAAGATCAAACTTTATCCTAATCCGGCTAAAAATACTATAAATCTTGAAGTTGCTGAAAATATAAACATTAATAAAATTGACATTTATGATATAACAGGTCGCAAGTTACATTCCGTGACTTATAATAAAGCTTTTAAAAATAAACCAATTATTATTTCTAAACTGACAACCGGTAAATATTTTATGCATTTGCAAACAGATTCCGGTTTATATGTAAAACAATTTTTAGTTAATAAATAGTAGTTTGTGCATAGTGTGTGCGATGTTAATGTGAATAAAAAGTCGGCTTTTTTAAAAGTCGACTTTTTTATCATGATTTATCTATATGGACTATTGTCATTTTCTATTTCATCGAGCAATTGCAGATAAGATTTGTAACGCGACAAAGGAATATCGCCGGTTTTCACTGCCGGTTTTACGGCACAGCCGGGCTCATTCAAATGCCGGCAATTATTGAATTTACAATCTTGCTTATGTTTAAATATTTCGGGAAAATAACTATCCAACTCGTCCGGTTTCATATCCACAACCCCAAATCCGCGAATGCCCGGCGTATCGATAATATGTCCGCCAAAACTCAAATCATACATTTGTGCAAAAGTCGTGGTATGCTTACCTTGCCTGTGCGCTTGTGATATATCACCGATTTTAAGATTTAATCCGGGTTCTACCGCATTGATTAAGGACGATTTTCCCGAACCGGAGTGTCCGGCAAACATCGAAGTTTTATTTTTCATCATTGCTTTTAACCGGTCAATATTATAACCGGTTTTAGTAGATACTTCCAAAACCGGATAACCGGCTTTTTTATATATTTTAACAAAATTTTCCTTTTGATATTGTAAGTCTTCGTTGTTCAATAAATCAACTTTGTTGATCAGAATTACCGCCGGAATATTATAGGCTTCCGCCGTTACCAAAATCCGGTCGATAAAAATAGTGGTCGTTTCCGGCTGGACAAGTGTTACCGTTACAAAAACCCGGTCGATATTTGCCGCCAAAATATGGTATTGTTTGGACAAATTGATAGAACGACGCAACAAGTAATTTTTACGCGGATAAATTTGCGTAATAACACCGGTGTCTTTACCCTGTTCAATATGATAATCTACCCAATCACCAACGGCAACCGGATTGGTGGTTTTGAGACCTTTGATTCGAAATTTACCACGAATCCGACAAAGCAACTTCTCCCCTGCTTCATTTTTGACTTCATACCAACTACCGGTAGATTTGGTAACTAAGCCTTTCATTGGTCTTCAGAATTTAAGTTCTTAAATACCTGATGTTGCAGTTTTAAACTTTCTTGATGCAACAAGCGAAACAATTGTTCAATAAATTTTTGATTCACTTGATTTTCCCGGGCATTATTAATCGCTTTATCCAAAATATCCAGCCAACGTTCTTTTTGGTAAATTGCTAAATTTTCTTTGAATTTTAAACGCCCTATTTCTTCGATTTTATCTTGCCGGTTTCTTAATAATTGCACCAGTTCGGTATCTAAGTCATCTATTTCTTTTCGAAGTAACTTGAAGGATTTAAGCAAATCGGCATTAAAAACAATATCTTTAGGTGGTACAAATTCCGGAATCATTTCTGACAGCATTTCCGGTGTAATTTGTTGTCTGGCGTCGCTCCAAGCATTTTCAGGATCGATATGGGTTTCTATCATTAAGCCATCGAACAGCATTTGCACAGCAGTTTGAGCAATATCAAACACATTTTCACGCTTACCCGAAATATGAGACGGGTCGTTAATCAACGGTAGTTGCGGAAAGCGGGTTTTTAAATCTATGGGTATTTGCCACAACGGCTCATTGCGATACGGCATTTTTTTATAACTCGAAAAACCGCGATGAATGGCGCCGAGTTTGTCAATACCGGCTTTGGCTATCCGTTCCATGGCACCTATCCATAATGCTAAGTCCGGATTAATAGGATTTTTAACTAATACAATTTTATCCGTTCCACGTAAAGCATCAGCTATTTCTTGCACCGAAAAAGGATTGACACTGGTGCGCGCACCAATCCAAAGGATATCAATATCATGATCAAGTACCAACTCTACATGATGCGGATTTGCCACTTCTACTGCAGTCAATAAACCGGTTTCTTGCTTGGCACGTTGTATCCATTTCAAACCTATGGCTCCTACGCCTTCAAAATTTCCGGGACGGGTACGTGGTTTCCAAATACCGGCTCTTAAAACATGCCCGCCGGCTTTTTTAACACCCTGTGCCGTTGCCAATACTTGCGATTCAGTTTCAGCACTACAAGGTCCGGCAATTATCATAATCCGGTTACCGGCAATCGCCTGATGCCAATTTGTAAAATTTGTGTTTGTCATAAGCGCAAAAATACAATATTTTTAAAAGGACATCAAAAGCTTACATAAATAAAGCAGGGCAAACGCACTATAAAAAAAATAAAATACTTCTTTTAGCCCCTTAGGGGCATCCTGTTTATAGAACATAATACCATTACAATCCAATAAAGCCCCATAGGGGCGACCTAATAAAATTATCAATACTACATGTTACAGGTCGCACCTACGGAGCTATTTGTTATCATTAATTTATCTTGCTACAAACAGTACAGCTCCTACGGAGCTGATATTAAGGGGGTTGTAAATCATTTTGCATGGTTACATTAATGTTTTATGGCATTCCAGAATAAACTCATATGGTGCGTTTGCCCTGATAAATAAAGTTCTGACCAATTTAGCCATAAAATTTTATCGTGATTTTATAAATCCAAAATTATTTTAATAATCCGGAATCAAAACCTATCTTTGTGGTTTGAAAACACTAACAAATGCGGATAGCTTTATACGGTTTTATGGGTGCCGGTAAGTCGAGCTTGGGACAAAAATTAGCTCAAAAACTCGGTTATGACTTTATCGATTTAGATACCGAAATAGAAACTTTTACCGACAAAACTATCAACGAGATATTTAAATCAGAAGGTGAAATCGCATTTAGAAAAGTAGAACATTTGGTTTTAAAAAATTTTATCAAACAAAATCTTGATAATGTGGTGTTAGCATTGGGTGGCGGCAGTATTTTGCATCCGACCAATCGAAAACTACTCGAATTAAGAAATTTTTTTAAAATTTACATCAATGTCGATATTGATGTATTAACTGAACGTTTAAAGACACAAAAAGCGGAGCGTCCGCTACTGAAAGATATAAGAGAAAATGAATTTACTGATTATGTCAAAGCTCTTTTTGAAAGCCGGAAACAAATATATGATAAACATGCTGACCTTAATTTTAAAGTCGGAAATGAAAACTTTGAAACAAGTTTGGCAAGATTGTATAATTATTTGAATTTGAATTAGTTAAAAGCACAAAACAGATCATCATACTTTGATTTTTTTAAAATTGAAAAACATCACAAATCTGACACTTCGATACATCCCGATTAACATCGGTACACTCAGTGTCCTAAATTGAAAATATGAAATGAAAAAATATTTATTGATAATACTGACAATAAGCCTGTTTTTTGCCCAATGTAAATCAACTAAAACAAGCGTTAAACAACATAATAGCATCAAACAAAAGCTGGAAAAAGTTTACAAAAAATACAAAGGTGTTCGGTATCGTTACGGCGGAACCACATCTCGTGGTTTTGACTGTTCCGGTTTTGTACAACGGGCATATATGGATGCATTTCATAAAAAATTACCTCGTACAACCAGAGCCATGATGAAAACCGGTAAAAAAATATCGAAAAGCCGATTAAAAATCGGTGATTTGGTCTTTTTTCACCCGACTCGGAAATACTATCATGTCGGTATTTATATGGGCAACGGCATTTTTATGCATGCTTCGTCATCTAAGGGGGTTACCAAGTCCCGTTTAGATTTAAAATATTGGAAACGTTCGTATGTAACAGCAAGACGGATTTTACGATAAAAACTTTTAACTTTTAACATTAAACTTTTAACTTGGGACGTTTTTTCAAAACGTCTCTACTCGTAATTCGGTGCATTTTTAGCAATCAATACATCGTGCGGATGGCTTTCGGTCAGTCCGGCACTCGATATTTTGACTAATCGGGCATCATAACGCAATGCCTCAATATTTTTTGTACCGCAATAGCCCATTCCGGCTTGCAGTCCGCCTAGCAATTGAAAAATAATTTGATGTACACTTCCCTTATAATCTACAATGGCTTCAATTCCTTCGGGGACTAATTTTTTATCGGATTGGTTTTGTTGAAAATACCGATCTTTACTACCACGTTGCATGGCTGCCATTGACCCCATTCCGACATAAGATTTGAACTTTTTACCATTTTTGATGACAATATCACCGGGCGCTTCATCGGTTCCGGCAAGCAGTCGTCCTAGCATTACCGAATGCGCACCTACGGCAATGGCTTTAGCAATATCACCTGAAAATTTGATACCACCATCGGCAATAATTCCTATATTCTGCTCTTTGAGTTGTTCAAACACATCATTGACAGCAGTCAGTTGCGGTACGCCAACCCCTGCAACTACCCTCGTGGTACAAATTGCTCCCGGACCAACCCCTATTTTTACGGCATCTGCACCGGCATCGACTAAATCTTGAGCCGCTTGTACCGTCACAATATTACCGGCAATCACGTCTAAATCCGGAAATAACTGTTTGACCTTTTTCAGTGCATCGATAATACCTTTGGAATGTCCGTGTGCCGAATCTAATGTAACCACATCTACACCGGCTTTATACAAAGCGGTAACACGATCAATCAAATCGGCACTTACACCAATAGCTGCACCTGTTAGTAATTTACCTTCTTTTCCGAATACAGCTCGTGGGTATTTTTCTCGATGAACCGGTGTATTTTTGACTTTAATAACTTCGGCAGCTTGCTCTTCGATACTCAAGTTTTTATGAATAATCCCCAAACCGCCTTCCAATGCCATAGCCGTTGCCATCGCACTTTCGGTAACCGTGTCCATAGCCGCGGATATTAAAGGTATGTTTAATGTGATGTTTTTGGTTAATTTGGTTTTCAAATCCACTTGATGCGGCAAGACTTCCGAATATGCCGGTACTAATAATACATCGTCAAATGTGAATGCTTCTTTGATAATTTTTCCGTGTAACATTTTATTTTTTTTACAAAAGTATCGCACCTACGGCGCTCTACGGTTATTCTTATTATTTATTACAAAGCTATCGTCCCTACGGGACTCAAAGGTATTTTCTTATTGATTCCCGTACAAAAGGTATCGTCCAAACTTCCGTCGGAACTCAACGGTTATTTTTTATTGTTTCATCTACTTTCCGGTTATAGAGATGTTTTGGCATAACATCTCCATATTTAACATTATGAACATTTATGGTTTAACACGAGACGTAGCTTGCTAAGTCTCTATTCCCATTCGATTGTTGCCGGCGGTTTACTGCTAATATCATAAGCCACGCGATTGATACATCTTACTTCATTGATAATTCTTGAAGATACTTTTTCCAAAAAATCATAGGGTAAACGCGACCATGTTGCCGTCATAAAATCCGTTGTATTTACCGAACGGATAACTGCCGTATATTCATAGGTCCGTTCGTCACCCATAACACCGACAGATTTTACCGGTAACAATACGACAAATGCCTGACTAACTTTTTCATACAAATCATTTTGACGTAATTCATCAATAAAAATAGCGTCTGCTTGTTGCAAAATCCGGACTTTTTCCGGGCTTACTTCTCCGAGAATACGGATACCGAGTCCGGGTCCGGGAAACGGATGTCGCATAATCATGCCTCGAGGAATACCCAATTCCAAACCGATTTTTCGTACTTCGTCTTTAAACAATTCTTTAAGCGGCTCTAACAATTTTAAGTGCATATTTTCTGGTAATCCACCCACATTATGATGTGATTTGATAGTAGCGGACGGACCACCTTTTGCCGATTGCGATTCAATAATATCCGGGTAGATAGTGCCTTGTGCCAAGAAACCGGCATCTTTGATTTTGCCGGCTTCTCTGTTAAACACTTCTATAAATTCCCTTCCTATGATTTTGCGTTTGGCTTCAGGGTCCGATACGCCTTTTAATGCCTTTAGAAACTGTTCGCTTGCATCGATATACTTAATATTCATATCAAAATGTTTACCGTAAGTTTCCATTACCGCTTTCGCTTCATTTTGACGTAACAAGCCGGTATCGACAAAAATACAAGTCAGTTGTTTACCAATGGCTTTGTGTATCAACATAGCAGCCACTGACGAATCTACGCCGCCGGAAAGTCCCAATATTACTTTTTCATCTCCTACAGTTTCTTTTATAGCAGCAATACTTTTCGTAATATAATCTTGCAAATCCCAATTAGGGTTTGATTTACAAATGTCTAAAACAAAATTTTTCAAAATTTGCCGACCGTATTCTGTATGTTCTACTTCGGGGTGGAACTGCGTGGCATAAAACTTTTGACTGTCGTTATAAATACCTGCTATACAAGTATCCGTATGTCCTAAAATACCAAAGCCGTCCGGCACTTGGGATACTTCATCAAAATGACTCATCCAAACTTGAGATACTTCAGGCACATTTTTAAGTAGTGAATGTCCGGTATTTTTATAGAAAATAGCTTTTCCATATTCACCTATTTCACCTTTATCAACCTTACCTCCCAACAAGTAAGTCATAAGTTGCATACCGTAGCAGATACCAAACACCGGAATTTTCAGCTTGAAAATATCCGGTGAAATCAAATGCGCATCAGGACTATAAACCGATGACGGTCCTCCTGACAAAATGATTCCATCCGGTTTTCGCTTGGTAATTTCTTCTAAGGGAGTATCATAAGGTAAGATTTCGCTATAAACACCTAATTCTCTAATTCTTCTGGCGATGAGCTGATTGTATTGTGATCCAAAATCAAGAATTACAATACTATTTTGTTGCAAATGTGTGTTTTTTGTAGCCATTTGCAAAAGTAAACCTATTTTGTTTTTTTACCAATACAATTCAAAAAAATTATTAACAATTTTTGGTTAATAAGTTAAGACGTAGTTGAAAGTGAAACTAAATCAAATCATGGAAAATTGAAAATTGAAAGAAATCATTGAAAATTGAGATTTCTCACTACGTTCGAAATGACATTTGAAAAAAACATATAACCGGGAACTAATTTATTTTCCAGCATTCATAATAATAGGCAAGCCATCTTTACCACCGACAATAATTACTTTCGTATTAGGCGATTCCGATAATTTTAAAGTGGCTTCAATCCCTTTCCAACGCAAAAGCTTATCGGAAATACCCATAGACACAATGTCTTGAAAATCTTTAATACCTTTGGCTTCTATACGTTTACGTTCAGCTTCTTTTTTCTCTTTTTGCAGGCGGTATTCGTATTCCAAAGCTTCTTGCTGCTGCTTGAGTTTGCGTTCTATGGCATTTTTAATAGTTGCCGGTAGTGTCACATCGCGTACCAAAACATTTTTCAAATGAACGAAGTTATCATTGAGAATTTTATTGGTTTCATCAAAAATTTCTTGTGTTATAGCTTCTCTTTTAGTCGAATAAATTTCTTCCGGCGTATAGCGTCCTACAACATTTCTGGTAGCGGAACGAATAGCGGGTTTAATCACATCATCGATATAATTGAGTCCGCGCAATTTGACCAATTTTGCCAAATCTTTATGGCGGGGCTGAAACCAAACCGTTGCATCCAACTGAATATCCAAACCGTTTGATGATAAAACCTTCATACTCTCAAATAATTGTTGCTGTTTGACATTTATTTTATAAACTTTGTTCCAAGGAGCAACAAAATGAAAGCCTTCATTTAAAGGAATTTGCGTTGTATCAACACCATTGCCAAAGGTTTTGTATAAAACTCCTTTGTATCCCGTTTCTATAGTAGTCATAGATGAAAAAAACATGATAATTAAAATAAATAACAAAATTCCAGTTCCTATGCCTAACTTTAATTTTTTATCAACTTTTTGATAAGTTTCCATAATTTATGTTTTTTTATTTTGGTAAAAATACAAAAATTATACGTTCTAATAACATTTTATGTAATGAAACTCACATTAGAATATTACGATTTCTTTACAGATTAGAAAAAAAATTGTAGTTTTGCTACTTGTACATCTTAAACTAAGAAAAGTAACTAAATTATAGATAATATAATATATGAAGCCATTACAAAAGAAACTAGCAGAGTATCGTATTCCGCAAATGTTTATGGAACAGGGGATTTATCCTTTTTATCATCCTATTGAAACGGGACAAGACACTGAAGTTATATTAAGAGGTAAAAAAACCTTGATGTTCGGTTCCAATAGTTATCTGGGCTTGACCCAACATCCCGAATTGATTGAAGCCGGTAAACAAGCGCTGGATAAATACGGCACAGGCGCATCCGGTTCCAGACTGATGAACGGTAATCTTGATTTACACGAACAATTAGAAGCCGAATTGGCAGCTTATGTTGGTAAAGAAGCCGCTACGGTTTTTAGTACCGGTTTTCAATCTAATTTAGGAAGTATTGCTGCTCTTGTCGGACGTAATGATTATATTTTACTCGATGAAAAAAATCACGCATCAATTATAGAAAGTTCTCGATTATCTTTTGCTAAAGTCATAAAGTATCGTCATAACGATATGGAGGATTTAGAGAAAAAACTGCAATCTCTTGATCAAGATCGTATTATTTTGATTGTTATGGACGGTATTTTCAGTATGGAAGGTGATATTGCTCCTTTGGACAAGATAACAGATTTGGCAGACCAATATAATGCTTCTGTCTATGTTGATGACGCCCATTCTCTCGGTGTTTTGGGTAAAAATGGTGCCGGTACTGCCGACCATTTCGGGGTTACCGACAAAGTTGATGTCATCATGGGAACATTTAGTAAATCATTAGCTTCGTTAGGTGGATTTGTTGCCGGTAGTAAAGATGCTATCAATTACTTAAAACACAATGCGCGTGCATTATTGTTTAGTGCCAGTATTCCCCCTGCCTCAGCTGCTACGGTTTTAAAAGCACTTGAAATCATCAAACGTGAACCTGAACGTATTGAGCGCTTATGGGAAAATACCAATTATGCTAAAAAATTATTAGTAGAAAATGGTTTTGACATCGGTGAAAGTACAACACCTATTATCCCGATTCATGTTGGTGATGATGTCAAAACTTACCACTTAGCAACAATGATGTTGCAAAACGGGGTTTATGTTAATCCGGTTGTGCATCCCGCCGTAGAAAAAGGCAAAGCTATTTTGCGCTATTCTCTTATGGCAACACATACCAAAGAGCAAATCGACCGTTCTATAGACGTTTTAATTCAATCAGCTAAAAAACTTTAATTTTTTTTACGATAACTTATGGCACCCATTGACATCAAAGAAGTTCAATCCAAAAAAGATTTAAAAAAGTTCATTGCTTTTCCGGACCAACTTTATAAAGGTAATCCGTACCGGGTGCCTCCCCTGCATACTTTTGAAATATCTACATTAGATAAAAGCAAAAATCCCGCTTTTGAATATTGTGATGCCAAATATTGGTTAGCTTACCGTGATGGTAAAATAGTCGGACGTATTGCCGGTATTATCAATCATAAATCTAATGAAATTTGGAATGAAAAGAATGTGCGTTTCGGTTGGATTGATTTTGTTGAAGACCAAGAAGTTGCCGATGCATTGCTTAACAAAGTTGAAGAATGGGGCAAAACCCAAGGTATGACCAGCATACACGGTCCGCTCGGCTTTACCGATATGGATTTGGAAGGTATGTTGGTTGAAGGTTTTGAAGAACTATCAACACAAGCCGAAATTTACAATTATCCGTATTATCCCAAATTTATGGAAGCACTCGGTTTTCATAAAGATACCGATTGGCTACAAATGGAATTGGACCTGCATATCAAAGAAGTCCCGGCAAAAATCAAACGAATTTCCAGACTAATTCAAGAAAAATACGGTTTACGGTATAAAAAGTTTAAAAGTGCCAAACAAATTAAACCCTATGCGCAACAACTTTTTGATTTGATAAACCTTTCATATACAGATTTATACGGCTTTGTGCCATTGACCCAAAAACAAATAGATTACTATACCAAAATGTATTTTGATATGGTCAATCCTAAATACGTAGGAATGGTGGTTGATAAAAATGATAAATTGGTCGGATTTGGATTGGGCTTCTTGTCCCTATCAAAAGCCATGCAAAAAGCCAAAGGAAAAATGTTACCTCTGGGTTGGTTCCATTTGCTCAAAGCCATGTATTACAACGACACTATAGACTTGCTCTTGCATGCGGTTCATCCGGATTATCACGGCAAAGGGGTACCGGCTATTTTTTATGAAAATATGACCCAAGCTTGTATCGATAATGGTGTTACCAAAGCCATTACCAGTCATATTTTGGAAGACAATAAACCTTCCCTGCAAATGTTTAAAAACTTTAAACACCGCCAACATATGCGACGTCGAATTTATGCCAAAGAATTTTAACCGGTTGTTTTATTGAAATGCTGAATTTATATAAGAAATTGAGTCTCGTAGATGTGGTTAACTTGATCTTTTGGTTAGCCATTTTCATTTTTTACGTTATTAGTTTTCCGGTTTCCATTTATAAATTACATGGATTTTTATTGCTTTCCGGTTTGTTGGTTTTTATGGCGTATATCATCAAAATCAGGCAACTACCCAAACAGAAAAAATGGCAAAAAATCTTACTTCTGATGTACCCTGCCATTTTTTTAGTGATGATTTTTGACGGTATTCATTTGGTGTTACCTTATATCAATTCGCATGTTTACGACAAAGAGCTTTATGAGATAGACCGGTGGTTACTAGGGGTTAATCCTACGGTTTGGATAGAACAGTTTATCAATCCGTATGTAACCGAATTGATGTATATCTTATATTTCTTTTATTTCCCGATGCCTTTGATTATTTTGAGCTATTTATATAAGCAAAACAAATTTAAAGAACTGGATAAAGCATTGGTATTTATGCTTATAACCTACTACGGTGCTTACCTACTATATTTTCTAGTACCGGCACTTGGTCCACGCTATTTTCCTGAATTGGTTGCCCAACAAAAAGTCCCCTTAAACGGTTTATGGCTGACAGATGTTATCAGAGATACCATTAGCGCGTTAGAGCATAATAAATTTGATGCGTTTCCGAGTTTGCATACTGCCATAAGCTTGGCAACCATAATGATTATAGTACAATACCGTAAAAAATGGTTGTGGATTTTTATACCTATATTTATTGGCATATTGATTTCATTGATTTATTGCCGTTACCATTATTTTATTGACATAATTGCCGGTGTTGTTTGGACTTTAATAGCTTTTGCTATTACTGAAAAATTTTATGACAAACTCTATCAAAAATATTTTGTGACGTTTATTCGTTAGTTGAAAGTGGAAAGTGCCAAGCGATAAAGTAATTAGAGCAGTGAAACCCGGTTTAGATTTGGGAAAAATAAAATAACGGTCACTTCGATATATTCAGTTCATCAATTCCACAAATTATAAGTAGAAGTTATCGTATGAAACAGGAAATATTCATCAAATAACAAAATAATCTATGAAGCAAAAAAACTCATCAGTTCCTCAATTTCTAAAACAAATAGACTTTGATTGGCGAGACATTCACACCTACATCATTCTTTTGAGCGCACCGGTTTTATTAACTGTTTACCGCTACCATGCCTATCCGGGATTTTTTACGGCAGATTTTGACTTTGGTTTAGCCGCTGACCAAAACTTGAGAATCAGTCAATTTTTTCGATTTTTCGGCTTGTTCTTTGTGCTACCGGCAGTTTATGTCAAATTTGTCATGCACAAAAACTTAAATGATTTCGGACTGGGTTTCGGGGACATAAAAACCGGAATAAAAACACTGTTGTTTTTAGTGCCGGTTATTTTTATTGCTCTTTATTTTGCTGTCGATATGCCCGATGTCCGGTCGGAATATCCCTTGGCAAAATCCTTATTACATGATCAAAGCCATTTAATTTTATACGAAATTGCTTATATCATTTTCTACTATATCGCTTGGGAATTTTATTTTCGGGGCTTCTTGTTATTCGGTTTAAAAGACCGGTTTGGGGCTTTCAATGCCATTTTGATTCAAACCATTTCATCCTGTCTGGTGCATATAGGTAAGCCGGAAGGGGAAATTATCGGGTCTATTATTGTCGGGGTGCTTTTCGGCATCATCGCCTTGCGAACCAAATCTATTTGGTATGTTTTTATCCTGCACGCCTTGATTGGGGTTTTGACGGATCTGTTTATTATTTATTAGTGGGAAGTGGAAAGTGCCAAGTGCCAAGTAGAAAGCGATAAAGTGCGAAGCAGAGTAAATCCCCGACTAATGTCGGTGGAAAATTGGAAAGTGAAAAGTAGTTGTCATAAAAATTAACAGCGTTTTAAACTTTTGGTCTCATAAAATTAATGTAATTTTGTGACTCAAATTTTAAGAAAATGACACTCAAATTAATATTTCTCACTTTATTGGTATTAGCCCTTGGCGTTATGGGAATTGCCGTTAAAATCATCTTAAAAAAAGACGGACGTATTGAAGGGACTTGTGCCAGTTTAAATCCGGAAACGAATCCGGACAACAAACCCTGCTCATTCTGCGGACGTACCCGTGAAGAATATGAAGGGAACTGTGACCATGAATTACATCGCAAGATAGCCGAAGAAAAAGCCAAAGGCGATTTAACCAAATTTATAGAAAGTTTGAATAAAAGTAAATAAATGGTGTGGCAGTTAAGTCTTTTCGGGTTATTTCTCATATTTTCATTGAGTTTGTTATGTTATTATCTGTGTATTTTCAGATTAATACTCAACAAACCGGAATCTGAAAAACAAACTTCCAATCTACCCGTTTCGGTGATCATTTGTGCCAAAGACGAAGCCGAAAATCTCAAGGAATTCTTACCGGAAATTTATCGTCAAAATTATCCCGACTTTGAAGTGGTTTTGATAGATGATCGGTCTATAGATGACACTTTTGACGTGATGCAAGATTTCAAAGAACGTTTTCCCGATAAAACCCGTTTGGTTAAAGTCAATTTTAATGACGATGAACGCCTGCGCGGCAACAAAAAATATGCTTTGACTCTAGGTATCAAAGCTGCCAAACATCCGTATCTGCTCTTTACCGACGCCGATTGTCGTCCGGCATCAGCTGCTTGGATACAACAAATGGCACAAAAATTTAGTAATTCGAAACAATTGATCTTGGGCTATGGCAAATACCAAACGCAAACCGGCTTTTTAAACAAACTGATTCGCTTTGAAACCGTACAAACCGCCTTGCAATATGTTTCGTATGCCCTTAAAGGCATGCCTTATATGGGCGTTGGGCGCAACTTGGCTTATACCAAAGAATTGTTTATGCAAAACAACGGTTTTTATACCCATTTAGACATCTTATCAGGCGATGATGACTTGTTTGTCAATGAAGTAGCCACAGCAAAAAATACAGCTGTTTGCCTGCACCCGGATAGTTTTACAATCTCAAAACCCAAACAAAGTTTTGGCGATTTTGTCCGGCAAAAACGGCGTCATATCAGTACGGCACAATATTACCGTTTACAACACCGTTTGCTTCTTGCATGGTATTTCGTCAGCTTATCAGGTTTTTGGCTTACCGCAGGTATGTTGTTGGCAATTCGTTATCAATGTCAAATTGTTTTAGGCATTGTTTTTGTAAGATTGGCAACAGCATGGTATATAAATTACAAAACCAACAAACGATTGCAAGAGACCGGCTTGACGGCTTGGTTCCCTGTTTTGGAAATATCTTTAATACTCATGCAGTTGTATTTTTTTATCATAAATCTGTTTAAAAAACCGGTGTATTGGAACAAGTAAACAAACATATCAAGGCGGCACTCGACGGTAAGCAATCGGCTTATGATTATTTGCTTAACCGCTATTGGAATGATGTGTTTCGGTTTCAAAAATCACGGATTAACAATCAGAATGATGCCGAAGATATTACCATTCAGACCTTTGCCAAAGCATTTGACAATCTGAAACAATACAATCCGAAATATGATTTTAAGAATTGGCTTCTGATGATGTCCAAGCAGGTTTATATCGACTCGCAACGTAAAAAAAAGCACGATTTTGTCTCTATCAAAGAAGAGAGCGAAGTGTTTCAACTACCGGACAAAGAACTAACTGCCGAAGACCAAATGATTTTGGAACAAAAACTCTTGCAAGTCAAACAAGCTATCAACCGGCTTAAACCCCACTACAAAGAAGTCTTGGAATTGCGTTTTTTTCACGATTTAAGCTATAAAGAAATAGCCGAACAACTCGGTGAACCACTGAATAATGTCAAAGTTAAAATTATGCGGGCGCGTAAGTTACTGGCGGATATGTTGAAGAAGCGATAAGATTTACCAATCCTTTCAGTCAATAATTTTCTGTAATTAAAACTCTTTTTTGTCTCGCTTACAATACCAATGTGGCATACAAAAACTTATCTGACATCCCCCCAGCCAAACTTTTCCCTTTTCTGCATCTTTAACCAGTTCAGGACTCGGTAAACCATAAATTATAGGAATGACTTTGTCGCTCTTATTACAAATAGGACAAGTTTTATCATTCTTATCACGATACATACAAGGTAGTGGCAGATAAGTAATATTGAGTGTAACAACGGAATCGTTATAAACCCGAACGGATTTTATAATTGTATCACGGTAACCTAAATAACTTAATTTTAAATCATAGGTACCTATAGGAATACTATCAATAACAAAATTTCCATCAAAATCAACTGAACTCTGTTTATCAAGTTTTTCCAAAGAGAGATTAGCACCAACAAACGGACCTCGCTCAATACTATCATAGACGTAACCTTTAATAGTTCCTGTTTGTGAAAAATTTATTTGACCTGAAATCAATATAGTTAGTATAACAATAAACTGTTTCTTTTTTAACATATTCTATTCGTATTTGTTTAGTAATCCAAAATCGAAGGGTGTCCATAAACAAGCTTTTAATCCACTATCTTTAAATCCGGTATTAACCCAAGTATTACAAGTTTTAAATATTGAATAACTACCTTTGGCTTGATAAAAATCATCATTAAAAGAGTAACCCTTATTTTTAAGTATCTGTTTATATCCATCTTCATTTGTTTTAAAAGACAACAATATATAATTATTTAGTTTTTGCAATTCATTAGCCGATATTTTTATCTCTTTCCACTCTTTATGTCTATTTTGAAACCGCGTTATATGCAACAAAGTTTCACTGTTCAAAAACAATGCTTTAAAGGCAGTTTCAAAAGTCAAATCGTTCCAAGTCGGTGTATTTAAATAAAAATCTTTATCACCCCATCCAAAAGACAAATATTGGTCATCTGTACCGGTATTAATGCCTTTTAACAATAAACTATCTATATTTTTCTTTGGTATTATTATATCTAAATGTATGCCGTTTGTATTTAAATAAATAGCTTTATCTAAAGTCTCATTGTGACCTTTCCGGTCAATAGTTATGAAAGTCAAAATTAAAGATACTACTAAGTAAAACACAGGTATTATCAAAACATATAAAAAGTATTTTATTATTTTTTTTGATTTATTCATTGCCTGTCTAAAATAATAATAATCTTTATTTATTACATATTTCTAATTCAAATTAACAGAACAAAACATTTCACTAAAATTCTACCGGTATTTAATCCGAAATCTTATTACTTATTTCCGGATTAATCTTTAATAAATCTTTAACAAAATTTTGCTTGTCTTTGGGCGAAATAATTATCTCATCATATTTGCCGTACTTGATGATAATCCGGTCAAACGAAGGCGCCGGTGATGAAATAATACTTTTGGTTCTGGCAACTTCTTTGATTGTTGCAATATCAATCGGCTTATAAGGAATAAATCCGGATTTTATTTTTAATTTATTACCATCTATAATGTATCTGGTTTTAAAGAACATGTGTAAAATAAAAGCAAAAAGCAATGTTAACAGTCCTATTGTCATCAACGTTTTGTTATTAAATTCTTGTTTCATTAAAACAGGCACTAAAGGTCCGTAAAAAACCAAGAAAATAACCAGCAGCAAGCCGTATGATACTTCTGATTTATAGATTTTTGTCATGTTAGAGTTAATTTTATACTGTTTTTCTGTTTAAATTTAAGAGTTAATCATTAATTAGAATTTTTATACCTGTACAAAACACCATTAGTTGTAAACCCAATAATTCCTAATTCTTTATTATAAAAAAAATTGTTATTGGTATCTGAATAAACACTGGTAAATGTGGTATCAATCAATGTATAAGAATTATGATACACATAACTATTAACATATCTGTTGTTACTATCATTAGTTAAAGCTTTCCCTCTCATATCAGTTATCAACGTCAAACCCAGCAGGTCTGAATTATTAAGTTTATTAAATATTCTTAAGTTAATCGCATCAACGAAATTTGTATCTATACTGACCGGGTTTTCAATTTCAAATCCATTAAAAATTGACAATCTGTAACTCAATGAGATTGAATCATTATCGTAATTAATCTCTTTTATTTCCGTATTAACATAATTATACGTAGCAGATAAAGGTGGATGAGAACATGGTACGTCTGTCACCAATTGATCAATTGTATTTTTTAGTCCGGAGGTGGTAAAAGTAACTAAATCGTTATTGGCATTTTTATAAATAACCGTATTTGAAATGTTACCGGGTAAATATTCTAAACTACGTGAACTCAATTTTATATCTGCTCTTTTTATACCTTTTGGGCATTTTTCACAAGAATAAAACAGAAAAAATATAAATATAAAAAAAAGGTAATAGGATTTTTTCATTGGATTACAGGTTTCTTTCTGACAAACTTACAAAAAAAGTCAACAACTATCACCCACACTTACTATAGCCACAACTTTTGCAAACCAGACAGCCTTCTTCATAGACCAAACCATCGGGGTCGCCACAGCTCGGGCATTTCTTGTCTTGCGGGGTAGTGCCGTCGGGAATATAACTTTTAAGGGCGCGAGCTACACCATTTTTCCAAGTATTGATAAAATCATCATAAAGGTTAAGCCCTTCTATCAATTTAACAACTTCGTGCATGGGCATACCGTGCCGCAACACGCCGGAAATCAACTTGGCATAGTTCCAATATTCCTTATCAAACGAACGCGAAAGTCCTTCAATAGTTACACGATAGCCCTGCTTATCAATAAACTGAAAATCGTAGCGGCTTTTGCCTTTACCGTTTTTGTTTTTAATCACCCAACCTTTCTCAACCCAATCGGGCAGGTTAAAGACATCTTCCATTTTACCGGTAAATATTTCATAAGGTTTGCCGTCTATCAGTCCGACTACTGCCAGCCACGCTTCTTTTTTATTCATAAAACGGACAACATCAGCTTCTAATTTTTTAGGCCGTTTAGAAGGAAAAATATGACGGGTTTCATCCGGTTTTTCTTCTTTTTTGTCATCGGCAATCAAAATACCGCTACGCGAACCGTCTCGATAAACCGTAATGCCCTTCAATCCCTTTTCCCATGCTCGAATGTAAATATCACTGACTTTTTGAACGCTGACATCAGCAGGTAAATTAATGGTAGAGCTGATAGAATGTGTGGTATATTTTTGCACCAGCGCTTGCATTTCAATCCGTTTTTGCCAATCGATTTCGGGTGCTGTAGCGCCGGCATACGGACTCTCTGAAATTTTTTCTTTACCCGAAATACGCATCCATTCTTTCAGTTTGTGATGATATACGGTAAACTCTTCAAAAGCATCGCCCATATCATCGATAAAATCTATTTTGGCATTGGGGTCACTAGCATTAACTTTTCGTCGGCGTTTGTAGCTTAACATAAAAACCGGTTCAATACCCGAAGAAGTTTGTGCCAACATACTCAACGAACCGGTAGGCGCTACGGTACTGATAGAAATATTACGCCGTCCGTGTTGCATCATGCGTTTATACAGTTTTGGAAATTCTTTTTCAAGCATCTGTACAAATTCCGATTGTTGTTCAACTTGAGAGTCAAAAATTTCAAATTTACCACGTTCGATTGCCATATCTATACTACTGTCAAATTCGGCTTGCAGTTTGGTACGCATCATCTCATCTACCGCTTGCAATGCTTCATCGGTATCAAACTTAATTCCTAATGCCGCAACGGCATCAGCCAAAGCTGTAAAACCCAGCCCTGTACGTCGTCCTATTTTGCCGTTATCTCTTAATAATTGCCAAGTTTCACGTTCCACCTGCTTGATATTGTCCGGTTCAGGGTCGCTATCAATTTTGGCTAAAATGCGATCGACTGATTCCAGTTCCAAATCCACCAAATCGTCCATTAAACGTTGGGTTTCATAGACTGTTTCATAAAATTTTTCTTTGTTAAAATAGGCATCCGGCGTAAAAGGATTTTCTACAAAACTATACAGATTAACGGCAATCAACCGGCAACTATCGCCCCCTTGCATAGCTATTTCGCTACACGGATTGGTCGATACGTTTTCAAATCCCGGATATAGTGACGAAGTGGAATATTTGTGTTGTCTGTCCCAATATATCATACCGGGTTCAGCCGTATTGTGCGCAGATTTGACTATGACGTCCCACAATTTTCGAGCGTCTATTTGTTTGGTAATTTTTGGATTTTCGGCATCAATGGGCCAACGCAAAGTATATGGTTTATTTTGTACGACTGCTTGCATAAACTCATCGGACAAACGAACGGAAATATTGGCACCGGTTACTTTGGTCAGGTCTTGTTTGACTGTCACAAAATCGAGAATATCGGGATGCGCGACGTCCATAGTCAGCATTAGGGCGCCACGTCTGCCATTTTGAGCCACTTCGCGCGTGGTAAAAGAAAATCGGTGCATAAAACTCACGGCACCGGTGGTTGTGCGAGCTGCATTGGAAACATGAGCGTCTTTGGGGCGTAATTTTGACAGGTCGGTGCCTACACCGCAACGACGTTTAAAAAGCTGTACCAACTGTTGATCGGTGTACATAATGCCACCGTAAGAATCATAAGGCGCCGGAATCACCACACAATTAGATAAGGATGCTATTACTTGGTCATTGCCTAAGCCAAACATGATGCTTCCTTGCGGAATAGTATATTTGAAACGGTCAAACATATCAAAAATCTTTTGTTCGGTTAGAGTGTCCCGTTTTTGACCGTATGCCGAAAGGTCTTTTGATTTAACCGTCGGATATTTTAGTTCTGTTTTGGCAAACATTTTAGCCATTCGCCGATGCATATCAGCCGGTGTTTTTTCTAAAAAATTGCCTTGAGCATCTTTTAAAGCATATTTATTCATCCAAGTGGTTGCTGCCAGTTCATCACCCTTAAAATAGAATTTGGTAGCTTCAAAAACCTCATTAAAGGTATATTTTTTTCTTTTTTTTACTGTCGCAACACCCTTAACATCTTGTAACATAGTCGTAAAGTTTTAATTTATTAGGTTAACAAAAGTGTTTTAAAGTTAGAATGAATTTTTAAAATATTTTGAGTTTATTTTTGTTTTTTATTAACAAATATTTGTTAAAAACTTTTGCGCTATATTGATTATTGAGGGGAACAATAGTACCTAGTACCTAGTAGAAAGTGGAAAGTGCGATTTGTGTATTCTATTTAATGTTAATTGTTTGATGTTAATTTACTACTTCATACCTTAATACTGCTTAGCACAGTTTCTATATATATCAGAAAAAAACTTACTTTTGTTTCAAAATTAAAAGCAATGCAAAAAATACTGGTTACCGGTGCTAATGGTTTTATTGGCAGTAATTTGGTGAAGCGTCTCTTATCTGAAGGCAATGTAGTACGAAGTTTGGTTAGAAAAACTTCCGATTTAAGTTTTTTAGACGGTTTAAATACTCAAATTTTTTATGGTAATATCAATGATATTGAAAGCTTAAAAACTGCTTTAATAGACATCGATTTGATTTTTCATGTTGCGGGTTTGGCTGCCGATTGGGGTCCTTACAGTATTTTTGACAAGATCAATTTTCAAGGCACAAAAAATGTCGCCCAAACCGCATCAAAAGCAGGTGTTAAAAAATTGGTGTATATCAGTACGGTGGCATTTCACGGATTCGGAAAAATTAATATGACAGAAGAATCACCGGTTGCCAAAAACTTGATTCCGTATGCCGATACCAAATACAAAGCCGAACAATGGTTATGGGATTTTCAAAACCAGACGGATATGAAAATTACAGCCGTACGTCCGGGTAATGTTTTTGGGGTTAATGACCGCACTTTTATGCTTAAATATCTCGAAGCCATGCAAACCGGCAAATTTATGGAAGTCAATAAAGGACGTAGTAAAACTTGTCCGGTTTTTATCGATAATTTGATTGATATTATTACCTTGGTAAGCCGTGAAGCTAAAGCCGACGGACACGCTTTTATTGCCACTGACGGTTTGGATATAGATTGGCATACGTTTAACGGTAAATTGGCTGACAGCTTGGGTATTAAATTACCAAAAGCTTCTATTCCTTATGGTGTTGCATTTCCCGTTGCCAAAATTTATTATGGCATTCACAAAACTTTGGGCTTAAAATCAGAACCATTTTTGACACCTTATCGTATCAATAACGGTGGCAAAGACTATCATTTCAGTATTGGTAAACTTCAGAAGTTTTTTGACTATCAACCCCGTACCAAATTGGATGAAGCCGTTGCAAAAACAGTAGAATGGTATAAAAGAGTTAAAAGAACTTAGTGGAAAGTGCTTAGTGGAAACTGCCAAGCGATTTAGTAGAAAGTAAAAGTGCAATTAGGGTCTGCTGAAAAGTTCAGAATACATCAAATTAAGAAACAAATATAAGGTAAAAAATGTAAAAGTAAATTGACTAATACTATTCATTTGACTCGGGCACAATTTTTCCTCAATTTCTCATTTACCCTAAATCTCACCTGATATTGTCCGATGAGGCCTCACCATAACCGATAACTTTGGTATAACGGGCACCGGGGGCTTTATAGTAAACCAAGACCGTATAAATATTTTCAGTTTCTGCAAAACTACCTTCAATGGCAGTTTGATTAAGCTGTCCGGAAGCATTTTTTGTTACAAACATATAATCGTAATAACCCTGTTTGAGCAGTTGTACATTTTCATATACACCGGTTTCTTCATTTAGCCTTAAACGAGAAGATTCATCGGCAATAAAATCATTAAAACGCCCTACAACATAAATGGTTTCTCCGGCATTCAAATCACCTTGATAGGTAAAATGTACTTTGACATATTCGGCTTCGGAATTGACATCGTCATATGCTTGAACCGAATTTAAAATATAACAACCGTCAATATCTTTGTAATAAGAATAACGTGTACGCGGTAATGCAGTATATGTATAAAAATCATATAATTTGTCAGTTAGTTCTTTGTAGCTCACACCATAATTGTACCCACGCACATCTTTACATTCAAAACGGCGAAATTCGTTAAGTCCTTCAAACAGCGCTTTATTCGGGTAATGATAAGCCCACTCGGCACCTTTGTAAAAAGTCGGTTGCCTAAAATTGATGCTGCGATTGATATTATTGTTTTGAAATATTTTAATCAAAAGGTTTTCCGATTCATTTTGAATAGTATAGCCCGATACATACAGCGAAAAATCGATAAACTGCATTTGATCTTTCAGTTGTACATCGGTCGCCCATTTGACTTGTACACCGACATTCAAATCTTTTTGATATAAAATAAACGGCTTGCTAAATACCACATTTTCGTCATCGTCCAAAACTTGCAAAAGATAGTTCCCCGATAATAAAATACGGGTATCATCATTAGGTAATGCCAAATGATAATGCGTATAAGATTGCAAGGTACCGGTAGAACTGGTAATATCGGTAATGATGTTAGAAGCAAATCCGTCGATATATTCCGATTCGTTTAAAATACTCGGCTGCCAATTTTCATCAAATCGTAAAATCTTATAAGCATATTCCTTTTCATCGGCTTGTAAGTCGTCAAAAGAAAAATTGATGCGATGTCCCAACTGAATAATGGGTGATGAAACCGGTTGTTTGCCGTCATCAAGTTTGACTGTTTTGATATAATACGGGGGCGTAACTATCAAATCTTGAAGTTGAGCATTAGCCACTTGTAATACTGTAAAAGCCAAAATAATTAGTAAATTTTTCATTATCAATATAGTTTTATTTTTTTTTACCATTAAGATATTAAGAACATTAAGCTTTTTATCGTGCTGTGTTGTATTATTTATATTCTATTGGCATATATAAAATAATTCCTAAATTACTATTATAAGTATTAAAACGGATAACTTATCCCGATATTTAAGACTCCATCTGTTAATTTGGTATTTTTTAAATTTATCCAGCGATCTTGACCTATTTTGGCAGGATCATAAACTTTGTAAGCCAAATCAAACCGGATAATAAAATAGGTAAAATCTACTCTTAAACCGAAACCACTTGCGATAGCAATATCTTTCAAAGATTGTAAGCCGGTAAACCGACTATTGGGGGCAGTTTCGCCATTATCGATATTCCAAATATTTCCGACATCAGTAAATAAAGCTCCTTTAAAATATCCTGCTATAGGAAAACGGTATTCCAAATTAGTTGTTAATTTAAAATTAGCTTCGTTAAATTCATTTGGTCCACCGGTTGATCCCGGTCCTAATGAATAGGCACGCCAACCTCTGATATCGTTTGAACCTCCGGCAAAGTAACTTGATACAAAAGGTACACTTTTTGAATTTCCATAAGGAACTGCATAACCGATAAATGCCCGATAAGCCAAAATATGTTCTTTATGTAGTTGCCAATGTTTGATAAAACTTAAATCTGTTCTGAAATATTCGGCATAAGGCACATTATTAACGGTATATTGTCCGTATTCGTTCTGTTTTAAAGTACTTTTCAAAGCACTCAACAAACCACCGGCTAACTCAAAGGTCGAATTAAATAGATAGAAATCAGGTTGTAGCGGATGTTTTCGACTATCATAAAAAAAATCAAATTTATTGCTTAATATGAAAATATTCTGTGTTATACGTTTTTCACGTTCTTTGATAGTTTTCAGTTCACTGTAAATTTCAGGGTGATTAATAGCAAAGTTTGTATCTTGCAATAGGGAATTTATATAAGCATCCGCTGCTTCAGGAGCATTTAATGTTTGTCCTAATTGTTGTGCAATATCTTGTACTTGTTTAAATGCCAGAGTATAAATTTCAAAATATTTATAAGCTTTTTTATTAGTTATAAACATATAATTAAGCAAATCGACTTTAAATTTTCGTTCCTTAATAGGACGCCATTCAAAACCGAAAATACCGGCATATTTACTACGGTCTAAACCGATATTAGTTTGCGAATTTGACAAAAATGTAACATAAGTCTTTGGCATCATATATTTGGGAATATATTTACTTAAACCAAATGGGAGCAATAACTGTGGAAATTTCAAAGTTACATCCGCCCCGAATTCATTAACATCAAAAAGTTGTTCTGATGTATTCAAGCCCTTTGATGAAGCTGTCATAAAATACAAAGATGTATTAAGCACTTC
>JALWLE010000128.1 GCA_026996605.1 Flavobacteriales bacterium | reverse complement strand
AATGCGGTCGAGGTTAAGAACGGTAAGTATTTACTTAACTCTCCCTCTCTCCATATCCTAATACCCCCGGCCGTTGCCAGTAAATAAGTTAACCATGTTGCTGGAACTCCCCAAAGCATGATTATTAGCTGGAAATTCAACTGAGTTATTGTTGGTGCGCCACTAGCCAATAACTTGCCCGCGAGCACCGCATACCTCGGGGATACTAGCAACTCTCTTACCACTAACCACGAGGAACCGCTAACGACCCACGTAATGAAGGTGGGGATGTCTAGAAGGAAGAGTGGCGTATATAACATCCAAGCCTCTGAGTGAGTAGCTGCTACAGCTAGGGATGCTGCCCCAAGCAATGCAAGCCTATGGATCTTCACGGTACTTTCACGCCATCCAAGCCGCCAATAAAGGGTAGCTAACGCTAAGCACATTGCCGCGAGGTTAGCGTGGTAACCGCCGAAGACGAAGTAGAGGGGAACAGAAGCAAGGAGTGCAGCCGTGAACCCAAACCACTTCCCGATCCCCACCCTCCTACATACACCTTCTGCAAGTATAGTCACCAAGGCGCCAGCACCAGCTATGTAGAGCACGTCGAATACCCTGAACGGAATAAGCCTAGTTATCAGGAAGACGAACCCCACGAAGAGCGGTCTATCACCCTGATTGAATCCTAGTAACCTAACTGTTATGTTGCTCCAGTCGGTGCTCCGTAGCCAGCGCCAATAGTAAATATGATCAACATCCACTAACACACCCCTAGGATTTAGCCATGGGTAATAAGGAGCCATAAGCACTATGAAAGCAACCAGCCAAGCAGTAACCGCCTCACCAAGCGTTAAGGAATCACTACCCAATACCTTAACCCTAAGCAACCAACCCCACTTAAGCCTCCTAACCTGCCTTAGTAACGAAGCAACTAACAACCCGGTACACACAGCTAAGGCAACGTACCATACCTTAGCGGAAGGCATGCCCGCAACATATAACGACAAAAGAACGTACGCAACCCAGCGCCCGCCACTTAATGCTATTACACCGCCAACAAACCCGATTATGAGTACGGAGTAGGCAAGAGTCGCCCAGTACTCAAGCACGGACCCAATTCTGAGAAACGGAACCACACCCACAATCATGGCTACCCAAGACATCATTAGGGCCGTCACCCAAACACCCTCAACCCTAATGCCATAGGGAACCGAAACTCTCTGAACAACTACGAAGGGATGTGGCCCGCTAAAGGCGAGAGACACGCACGCCCCTAAGATTAAGGCTACCCCAAACCCAGCAGATCTAGGATGCTCAGCTAGGGTCCTAATAATTCCTCGAAGTATGCTGTGAAGACTGAAGTAACTCAATCTTCTGCCTCACCCTCCTTAAGGGTTGCATAAAGTTGAAGTGCGACTCCAGCAACTAGGAAGTAGTACGCAAGCTCCGCCGCCTTATTCGCAGTTCCCTCTAATCCCAGCGCAAGCCACCCTGCAGCCATCATAAGCAACACCATGAACGCAATAACCGGTACAGCACCCGGATTCTCCCTCAGGTAGTTAGCAAGAGTCCCTAACTTCCCACCCCTAACCCTAAGCCCTGAAGTATACGCTACTGACAATGATGTGAACGCTAAGACAAAATGAGCTGGTATCAGTGAAGATTGACCGGCCGACCCAGACCACCACGCTCTAAACCCAGCCACGTACTCTGGAAGTCCCCACGCATTCATCATGAAATATGTGGATGCGAGTGACAGACCAGTTGCAACCCATAGAACCACCTCAACACCCTTAGGTAGCCTCCTATTAACAATATAGTAAAGTGCGGCCACGGACACAGTAGCCACCGCACCGACAAACACGTTCCTGAGAGCAGCTAGCACAACACATGCAATCGACCCAACGAGGAAGGCATAGTCACGTCGCCTCCATGAAACGTATGCAACGTAACTGGCTGTAATGACGCTTACAGGAAACATGGGTGCTAAGACGGATGTGAGGAGGAGATACGTTGGGACAGTATCTATTTCTCTAGCCTCACCCATACCCTGTCACCGAGTTAAGCGTTCGCATAGGACTCAGGGATATGATACGCTAAGTATTTGAGTCATTTAAGGAAAATAACGATATCATCATTGCGTTAAGGAAGTCAGGCTAAAAACTAGACAATTACGTAGCGGGCCTCCTACGAGCTATGGCGAAGAGGGCTATTAACACCACGACAAGGGCTACTATTAGACCGGCATCGAGTGGTGTGAAGGCTGGTGGGCCAGCAACGCTAGTGACGGTCTTAGTGACCTGGGATGTAGTCGTTGCTGTGCTCACTAAGGTTTTCGTCACAGTTCCTGAAGAGGTCACAGTTACTGGTG
>JALWLE010000127.1 GCA_026996605.1 Flavobacteriales bacterium | reverse complement strand
GCCACTCATAATTAAGTATTAACCAACAAAAAGAGGTGTAAAACTATGTTGATCATACCTGTAAAAGAAGGAGAGTCTATTGACAGAGCTTTGAAACGTTTCAAACGTAAATTTGACCAAACCAAAATGATACGTCAAATCAGAGATCGTAAGCAATTTACCAAACCATCTGTCAAACGCAGACAACAAATCCTGAAAGCGAAGTATATTCAACGACTTCGTGATATGGAAGATCAATACTAAACCCGTTTTAGTAAACCTATTTTAAAAACCTCAGAGTCGAAACTCTGAGGTTTTTTGTATCTTCTGTTTTTATTTTTTATCTTTGATAAAATTAGCTTCACTTATGCTTATTGACCGGTTCTTGACCTATTTAAATAAAGAAAAGAAATATTCGGCTTTAACCCTTAAAGCTTACCGGAAAGACTTGTCAGATTTTGCTAGCTTTTTAAATGACATGAATTCTAAAATAAATACAGCAACCGTCAAGGAAATACGCTTATGGATAGCGCATTTGTCAGAACAAAATTTATCAGAAAAAACCATCAATCGCAAAATAGCCGCTTTAAAAAGTTTTTATAAGTTTTTACAAAAAACCGGCTCTATTCAACGGAATCCTGCCGTACAAATCAGTGGTTTAAAAGTGCATCGAAAGGTACCAGTCCCGTTTTCAACGGGCGAAATGCAAGACTTGTTAGATGCAAAATACTTTCCTGACGATTATGAAGGGGTCAGAGATTATGCTTTAATTAATTTATTATATACGACAGGTATCCGGCGGGCAGAGTTGATAAATCTTAAACCCAAGTATATCGATTTTCATAAAAAAGAGTTAAAGGTAACCGGTAAGCGTAATAAGCAACGCATCATTCCGTTATTAATAAATACAATGGAAGCATTAAGTAAATACATAGCTATAAAAGAAGATTTTTTTGACAATAAACCTATAGACGATTATGTATTTTTAACCAAAAAAGGTAAAAAAATGTACGATGTTCTTGTGTATCGTGTGATTAATTCGTATCTTAGTAGGGTAAGCGTTAAGCATAAAAAAAGTCCGCATATGTTACGACATACTTTTGCAACACACCTGCTTAATAAGGGAGCAGACCTTAATTCTATCAAAGAGTTGTTAGGACACAGTAGCTTGGCAGCCACACAAGTTTACACACATAGTAGTATTCAAGAATTGAAGAAAATATATCAAAATACGCATCCGAGAAGTAAAAAATAATATATTAATTTAAAATGAAGGACCTATGAAAGCAATTTATCAAGCAACCAATTTTGACGCCGATCAAAAATTGATCAATTTTATTCAAAAAAAATTAGACCGTTTGGATAGTTTTTTTGACCGCATAATTGAAGCGGAAGTATTTTTAAAACTCAATAATACCGGTAAAGCAAACAAAACAGTCGAAATAAAAATAGGTGTTCCCGGCAATGATATTGTGGTGTCGAGAGATGCCGAAACTTTTGAAAAAGCCATGGATTTGGCATATGATGTCTTAAAAAGACAACTACGCAAACAAAAAGAAAAAATTAAGCGATAAGATTTTCAATAATCATAAAAAGCTGTCTCAAAAGGACAGCTTTTTTATACCAATTACCCGCATAATCTAACCGGATGCTTTTATCTTTTCACTTGACAAATAGATTCTCATTAATCAAATTAAAAGGTTTTTTTTATTTACATCGATTTTCTTTACCTTTGAACCGGATTTTGTTAAACCTAAAATAATATAATGATGAAAAGCTTTATTTTTATCGGCTTGCTATTGATAAGCATAAGCATGGGCTATGGGCAAAAGTTATACAAACAAGATTTGCTCAATTTAGAAAAAGACATTTATAATCATGCATTAAAGAACTATGATTTAAGCACTGCCAAAAATGCCGTATATCATATTATCGCTTTGGAAGGCGAACAGTCAACATTTATTGATACATTGGCATACATTTATTATAATGAAAAAAATTATGTATCTTGTTTACAAGTTTCCAACCGGATTTTGAAACAAAAAGAAAAACCGGATATTTTACAATTTAAAGCGGTTTGTTTGGAAAATCTCAATGATATTAAAGGCGCTATTGATGTGTATGAAAAAATTTATGCCATAAAGAAAGATGTACTTTCAGCTTATAAATTAGCCCAACTGCAACAGCGGCTTAAACGTTCTGCCGAAGCTTATGCTACCTTAAAAAGCGCTGAAAATTTAAAGTTTCCCGAAAAAGCATTTGTAACTTTTCCAACGGCAAAAAAAGGAGAAGTGCAAAATGTCCCTTTTAAAGCGGCTTTTTACAATTTGATGGCACAAACCGGCTATGATTTGCATAATTACGAAATAGCACTCAAATATTATGACGAAGCTCTTAAAGTTTATCCCGATTTTTTTGTTGCCAAACAAAACCGGCAAGTTATTAAAATGTTACAGGATAAATTAAAAGATAAAAAAGAAAAATAATAGAAATTAAAGTGGCTGAGTGTTCTGATCGCAGCGAATAACGTACCGAAGCCACCGACATCAACATCAAATAGCAAAATAAACACAAAACACATGAAAAAAATACTTATTATTATTGGATTTTTACTTACTTTAAATCCTTTAACCGCACAAAAAAGTTTGTTACAAAGCGGACCTATGATAGGTCGTGTCAATAAAACTGATATTAAACTATGGGCACAAACTAAAAAACCGGCTACGGTACAGTTTGCCTATTGGGAAGTCGGTAAAACCGATACCAAACTATTTTCTGATAAAGTCAAAACCAAGAAATCTGAAGGTTATACGGCTCATATCTTAATTGACGGTTTAAAACCCGGAACCACCTATAATTACCAATTATATATCAACAACAAAAAAGTACGTTTTAACTATCCGACACAATTCAAAACCCAAGAAGTTTGGCTTTGGCACCACGCACCGTCCGATTTTACCTTTGCCTTCGGTTCAGGTGCCTATATCAACGACCCTGTTTTTGACCGTGCCGGCAGACCTTATGGCGGACAATACGAAATTTATCAAAGTATTGCCTACAAAAAACCTGATTTTATGATATGGGATGGGGATAACACCTATTTGCGTCAAAACGAATGGGATAGCAAAAGCGGTATGATTTACCGTTATACCCATGATTGGTCGATCCCTGAAAAACAGCAATTGTTTGCCACGGTGCCACATTATGCCATATTGGACGACCACGATTTTGGTCCCAATGACAGCGACGGTAGTTTTTGGAACAAAGATACCGCCATTGATGTATTTAATTTATTTTGGGCAAATCCTAAACATGTTAGCGGTTTAAAAAGTGCAACTTATCAATTCAGTTTCAACGATGCCGAATTTTTCTTATTAGACAACCGTTATTATCGTGACCCGAATAATTTAACAAGTAAAGAGCAGAAAACCATTTTAGGAAAAAAGCAATTGGATTGGCTCAAAAAAGCCCTGGTATTTAGCAAAGCCCGTTTTAAATTTATTGTGATGGGCGGACAATTTTTAAATACGGCTCGCAATTACGAGACCTATTCAAATCACGGCTTTGACAAGGAACGTTTGGATATTATTGATTTTATATATAAAGAAAAACTCAAAAATGTTATTTTCCTTACCGGTGACCGGCATATGACCGAAATAAGCTTGCTCGACAACGGTAAAAATTTTCCTAAAATTTGGGATATTACCGTATCTCCCTTTACATCGGGACCCAATACCCATGCCGAAAACGAACCCAATCGTTTGCGTGTGCCTAACACATTAATAGATGTACGCAATTTCGCTATCTTTAATATCGTAGGTAAAGGCAAAGACCGTCATATCAAAATTTATTTTTATGACCAAAAAGGCAAATTAATCAAAGATTTTACAATTAACCAAGATGTTGATTATCAACCTTATCCGCAACATCGTAAATCACATAAAAAATCTAAAAAAAATAAATAACTTTTAATTTTCAACTCTAATAGTATGAATATTATCATTCCTATGGCCGGACTCGGCACGCGTTTACGTCCACATACCTTACAAACGCCTAAACCACTTATTCCGGTTGCCGGTAAAAGTATAGCAGAAAGATTGGTAAGAGAAATAGCGCAAGTCATGCAACAGCCCATAGATAAAATCTCATTTATCATCAAACCGTCATTTGGTAAAGACGTTGAAAAACAACTACTTGACATAGCATCGGATATTGGAGCAACGGGTCAAATAGATTATCAAACCGACGCGCTTGGTACGGCACATGCCATATACAGTGCCAAAAGTTTGCTCGATGGACCTGTTGTCGTTGCTTATGCCGATACGCTGTTTAAAGGTTCTTTTGAACTAGACCAAAAAGCCGATAGCATCATTTGGGTCAAAAAAGTTGATAAACCCGAAGCTTTTGGAGTGGTTAAACTTAATGACAAAAATGAAATAGAAGGTTTTGTTGAAAAACCCAAGAAATTTGTGTCCGATTTGGCGATTATCGGCATTTATTATTTCAAAGATGGAAGCGTACTACGCAAAGAAATAGAATACTTATACGATAACGACATCAAGGTAAGTGGCGAATACCAACTCACTACAGCTTTGGAAAATATGAAGCAAAAGGGCTATATTTTTAAACCCGGTACCGTTTCAGATTGGATGGATTTCGGTAATCCGAAAGTAGCGATAGAAACCAATGCCAAAGTCCTTAAATACGATTTTGATGAAGGCAAAAACTTGATTTCAAAAAACATAAAAGTCGTTGATTCGCAGATAATTGAACCCTGTTATATAGCCGATGATGTAGAGATTATCAACAGTACGGTTGGTCCTTTTGTATCAATAGGAAACGGAAGTAAGGTTGAGAATTCTAATGTACAGAATTCTTTGATACAAAATCACACATCTATCAAAAATGCCGATATTAAAGATTCAATGATTGGTAGTTTTGTTAAATATGATGGCAATTTTGAAGCTTTAAACCTTGGCGATTATTCGACTTTGGAATAAAAATTGTAAATAATCAGGCATGAAGCATTGGATTGTATTTTTTTGGCTATCAGTTTGGCATTTGTCGGCACAAGAGCATCAAAAGGCAACTTCTTCTTTTGATGATTATTTTTATAATGCTATGACCGAGCGGCTTAAAAGCAATTACCAACAATCAAATGACTTGTTTGAACAATGTTTGTCGTTAGATGCCGGCAATGATGCCGTGTATTTTAAAATAGCACAAAATTATTTCGACTTAAAAGATTATGACAAAAGTTTGACTTATCTGAAACAAGCTCAAAAATACAATCCAGCGAATAAATGGTATCAAAAACTATTGATTGATATTAAAATCAAACAACAGACCAATCCGAAAACCCTTTATAAACTTATCAAAGATTTTGAAGCCAAAGCCCATAATAAGTATTTAGTACAAGATTTAATCCGGCAAGTTCAGTCGATGCAAATTCGTAAACGCGCACAGCCCAAAGTAACATTTGATCCGGTTCATAGCCAATCTGATCGTTTGGAAAAACTTTGGCAACAAAAAAACTATCAAAAGTTAATACAAGAAGCCGAAAAAGCTTTGGAACAACAACCCGATGATGCCAAAATTTATTGGTATATGGCTAAAGCTCATGCAGCTTTAAAACAATACCGCGATGCCCTTGATTATTTGGATATGGGTATGGATTTTGTCGCCGGCGACAAACAACTTTTAAAACGCTACTACCAACAGTATATCATTGTTTTTACCGGATTGAAACAAACCGGAAAAGCTGATAAGTACCGTCAAAAATTGGAAAAACTTTGAAAAAAATCATTTTCATATTAACCGGATTAATGTTATGGCTATCGAGCTGTAAATCCTACCAAAAAACCGCTTATGACCATACCCGTAAAATGCGAGTAAAAAAATTATTGCGAGAGATTGAAAAACATCGGTTTTCTGCCCAAACCTTTGAAAGTCGGATAGGTGTATCATATCGTGATCCGAATCAAAATTTTTCGGGTAATGGTAAAATCCGTATTCTTAAAGACAGCATCATTTGGGGTAGTATGAATTTTTTAGGTATTCCGATGTTAAAATTTTATATTACACCGGACAAAATTCAATATTACAATAAAATTGATCAAACTTATTATGACGGTAATTTTGATTTGTTACAAAAAGAATTCGGTTTGTCGTTCAATTTCAACAACTTGCAAAATTTACTCTTGGGTGATTTGATTACCGAAGTAAATCCGGAAAATACCCAATTAAAAATAACAACTAAAAGTTATTGGTTGGTGCCTAATGATTCGTTAATCAAAAATTTGGAGGTTAGTCCGTTTTTTAAAATGCTTTCCGGATATTTTCAAGCTGCTAAAGCTAATGTTCAATTAAAATACAAGAACTATCAAAAAATAGACAACCAAAATTTGCCCAAAAATTTGGAAATTAAATCCGGGTCCAAACAAATACAACTACACTATAAAAATATCATTCTGGACAAAAAATTGCGATTCCCTTTTAAGCTTCCACAAGATTATCAAAGGGTTGATTTATAGTTCTTCGGTATTAAATTCTCATTTTTTGGTTTAATAAATAATAATTTTATAATCCATAAGTTATTTTTTGTTAAATTCATCTATTTATAGTAAAAAAAAATTGCTAATTATTATATTTGCGCTTAATTAATAATAAAATCTAAAATAAGTTTAATTATGTTTAAAAAATCCATCTTATTATTGGTTATTGCAGCTTTGTTTTTTACTTCTTGTTCTACTAATCAGAACCAAAAGGAAATAAAAGAACTAAGAGAAAAACATGCCCAATATTTAGCCAATTCACCATTTAGAAATACGAAAACCTTAACAAAGGCTGAACGTAAAGAATTAGGTATTCCGCCAAATAAATATTTGGAAAGACAATGGGAATTAACCATGAATCCTAAAATAGGTCGTCCTACTCCTGAAAAATTAAGAGTATTGCAAAAACAAATCCGATCTAATGAATATGTCAGAAGTGTTCCCGGTCAATTTACCAATCCTTGGGTTGAAAGAGGTCCCGGTAATGTTGGCGGACGTACCAAGGCTGTATTATTTGACCCTAATGATCCAACACATAAACGGGTTTTTGCCGGTGGAGTTAGTGGTGGTTTATGGATTAATAATGACATTACTAATCCCAATTCAGCTTGGCAAAATACAAGTTTACCACATAACTTAGCAGTTAGTTCTATTACTTATGACCCTAACAATACTCAAAATATCTTTGTAGGTACCGGCGAATCTTATACAGGTGGTGCCGTGAATGGAAACGGAATCTGGCGTTCAACTGATGGCGGGCAAACTTGGGAAAATGTTTTTGGTGGACAAGACGGTACTGCACAATTTGTATCAAATGCTACGGTAACCATAAACTCTCCTTCAGGTTTGCAGGGAGATTTAGTTGCTGTTTTGGCATCTTTTGGAGATCTTGCTTTTAACGATTTTACAGGCAATTTGGTTTTAGTAGATGACGGTAGCGCCAATCCAACCTTAGCTTGTAATACTTTAACTAATGCTGCGGCTATTAACGGTAATATTGCTGTTATCGAGCGTGGTACCTGCTATTTTGTAGATAAAGTAATGAATGCTCAAAATGCCGGGGCTGTTGGCGTTTTAATGATTAACAATGTACCCGGTACACCTATTATTATGGGAGGATCAGACCCTGCCATTACTATCCCTTCAGTAATGATATCAAAAGCTGACGGACAAGCTATTTTAAATGCTTTAAATGGTTCAACTACTATCAATGCAACAATTACTAATAATCATACTGACATTCCATTGGGTTATCTGGTTCCGGGCATTACACATATCAACGATATTGTAGCTCGTGACAATAATGGAGTTACCGAGATCTATGCCAGTGCCGGTGATAGTTATTATGCAGATGCATCGTCTTTTACCGTAATGGGTGAAGGTTATCAAGGTGTCTATAAATCTACTGACAATGGTGCTACTTGGCAACAAGTTACAATGCCGACAGCACCCGATGGGACAACTTATACACCCTTTGATTTAGAAATAGCGGCAGATAATAAAATTTGGCTAACAACTACCAGAAGTACAGTTAACGGTACGACTCATGGCGCCTTATTATCATCAGCCGACGGAAACAGCTTTAGTGTAGTAATGCCGGGAAATAATACTGGACGAATGGAACTGGCAGTGTCTAAAACAGACCCCGGTAAAATGTATCTGTTGGTTGTGCAATATTCCGGTTCTTCCAGTACGGTTCTCGGATTAAAAACAACTGATGGGTTTGTATCATCTGTTGCAACATTCAGTACACCTTCTGATGGTGATATTGGCGGTTCTGATTTTACAAACGGACAAGCATTTTATGATTTATTCATTGAAACAGACCCTAATGATGACGAAACTATTTTTGTAGGGGGGATAGATTTATTTAAATCAACTAACGGAGGTAGTTCTTGGTCACAAATTTCTTCCTATTACGGTTCAACATCCTCTAATATTATTCATCCGGATCAACACGGTATTGCTTTTGCCGATTCTCAAAAGATATTATTTGGAAATGACGGAGGGGTTGCTTATTCAAGTGATGGCGGTACTACTATTCAACACCGTAATAAAAACTATAATGTTACGCAATTTTATCACATGGCAGTAGCTCCAACATCGGCTTTTAGTGGTGATTATTTTATGGCCGGCTCACAAGATAACGGAACACAATTATTTGAAAACGCACCACAACATGTATCCAACTCCGTTGAAGCTCAAGGAGGAGACGGTGCTTATTGCTTCTTTGATCAAGATGGTACAGACAGGTATCGTATTTCTAATTATGTTTATAACGCAAATATTCGTTTATATGATTATGACACCCAATATTGGAAGACTATAAATACTGAGGGGGTACCACATGGAGATTTTATCAATCAAGAGGCTTTAGATTCTAATTTAAATATTTTATATTCAAATTATAGTTCGGTATCTAATAGTGGAGTAACTTATGCAATTAGACGTTACAGTAATTTACTTGGAACCGTCTCTAAATATACTATCCAAGATCCACTTTTACATAGTTTCCCGACTGCATTAAAAGTATCTCCGTTTACAACTAATTCATCTAAATTGTTCGTAGGTTTACAAAACGGAAATTTATTAAAAGTTGAAAATGCCGATACAAATCCTAATTTTATTGATATTACCGGTAGCGATTTTGTTGGTAGTATTTCAGATATCGAATTTGGTCAAAATGAAGATGAAATTTTTGTAACCTTCTTTAATTATGGTGTAAAAAACATATATTACACCAATGATGGTGGCACCACTTGGAATAGTAAAGAAGGTGATTTGCCTGATATGCCTGTTAATTGTATTATGCAAAACCCCTTAAATACCGATGAAGTTATTATCGGAACTGATTTGGGTATTTGGGCAACTCCTAACTTTAACGATGCTAACCCCAATTGGTATCCGACTTATTATGGTATGAGTGATGTTAAAGTTACCGATATAGAATTAAGAGATGATAACAAAGTTTTTGCATCAACTTACGGAAGAGGTATTTTCTCAAGTGAATTTACTGCAACGCCAAATGCTGTTAATAACCAAAATTTAGTTAAAGTAAATATATATCCTAATCCGGCAACTGATATAATCAATGTGTCTTTACCTGTCGAATTAAATACCATGGCATACGTATATGACCTTAATGGTCGTGAAGTGTTGCGTCAAGAAGTTAACTATGACAGTCACGTGAAATTCAATGTTTCCGGATTGGCTAAAGGATATTATGTAGTCAAACTTCAAAACGGAAAAACCCGTTATACAGCAAAATTCCTTAAGAAATAAGCTGAACCATATTTATATTAAAAAAGACTGTTTCAATTGAGACAGTCTTTTTTAGTTTTATAAGCCTATGTAATTTTTATTTTTTTTAAAACATTTAATTAAGCCCTATACCGTAAAGAATGATTCCAACTCCTTTAAAGTTTCGGGGTTGGTTTTAATGTCTTTAACAATATTGCCTTTATCCAAAACAACAATTCTGTCCGTTACTTCGGTAATATGCCCTAGGTCATGACTGGAAATCAAAAGCGTCTTATCTTGTCGGTCGGCTAACGCCTTCATCAGTTTTTTAAGTCGTATTTGTGTGGTCGGGTCCAAATTGGCAAAGGGTTCATCTAGTATAATTACATCAGGATTCCCGATTAATGCCGCCACCAAACCTACTTTTTTCTGATTTCCCTTAGACAAATCGCGGATATATTTTTTCTGTTTGAGTACTTCATCGTTAAAAAACTCGGCGTATTGTTGTAAAAAATGATCAACGTCCGCCTTGTTTTGACCTCGCAACTCCCCCACAAAATAGAAATATTCCTCGGGTGTTAAATAACCAATTAAAAAACTTTCGTCTATAAACGCCGACGTAAACTGTTTCCAATCTTCACTTTTATTTACCCTTATACCATTGTTAATAATTTCTCCGGTTGTAGGGCGAATTAAATCTAACACCAAATTAAAAAAAGTCGTTTTTCCGGCACCGTTATTACCGACTAATCCGAAACTTTGCCCTTTTGGTATTTGTAATTCCGGTATATTCAAAACGGTTTTACCACTGTATTTTTTAGTTAAATTATTTACTTGTATCATTGTTATATATGGTTATTTGATGATCTGGTTAATCGGTTATTTGGTTAATTGGTTATCTGATATCAAATTTCGCACTTCCGGTTACTGAGCTTGCCGAAGTATCCACTTTGTCACTTGGCATTTTTCACTATAGTTTTCTCAATTCTTATTAAACGCTGAAATAGTTTTGTATTTATTAGTAACATATTTTTTCTCTATAAAATTCATAATCGGTTTTTTGAATAACAAGCCTAAAACACCAATTATAAAAATGATACTTATGGCAACATTAAAGCCCCAAAAATGATTAGCTAAGCCGTAAATAAGCATTGGTACAAACATAATGATAAAAACCATTAAAAACTGTACAGCACTTGTGCCTTGATAGTTAAGCATAGCACTTTTATTTAAATCAATGGGCTTACGATTATAAGCACCGAACAATAAAACTAAGTATGACGTAAAACCCAAATTAAAAAAAGTACCCACTAAAAGTAACAACAGAATGTTGCTGCCAAAATACACATAAGGTGTACTTAAAATAAATAATAAAATAGTCATAATAGTCATCATGAGCCATTTAGCTTCGAGATATTCACGGTATTTAAAATTTTGACTCATGAAAAAATTATAGTAACTACTATCCCATGCAGGTATAAATTGTCCGAAATTTAAGGTAAAAATACCTGTTATGAATAAAACAACAAAAATTAACATAACCGGCATTTTATTCATAACAACAGGATTTTTAAAAAACATCAAGCCATACAGTAACATTACAAATGACATGATAAATACCATTCTTGGTCTTTTATTTCTTCTGATTAGTCGAATGTCATTGCGTAAGAAAATTGATTTTTTACCAAACCGGTCTAACCATGACAAGCCATCGTCTGAAGCAAATTGTTTTTTATCACTTAAAAAGTCTAAATATAATTGTTGTTTCAGTGTTTTATAAGCCAAGTAATATAAAAATGAGAAGATAGCGATTGCCATAATTACACTAACAGGATATTGATAAAAGACATAGAAAACCGGACCGAAAACCGTAGTTAAATCAAACCAGCCGAAATATTGAGAAGCATAGATTAGCACTAACAGTATCAAAACAAATAAAAATATACGATTATTCTTGTTGATCAGTATATTCAAGTAGTTGTTTGACAAAACGATAGCCAGTATAGCCAATAACCACATTAGGACACCAAAAACATTATAATCGTTGAGTATCAACATAATAGAAAACGGCACGAAAAATGTCATCGGTAAAAAGTTAAAAAATGACACTGCCGATTTTCTTAAAAGATAATGGGTGATTTGCGACCGCTTTATTGGTAAAACAAAAAACGGCTTAACCGACAATTTAGGTAGATTCTGTAAAAAATACCGAATGATTAAGTCAATTAAAAAAACATAGATTAAAAAGCGATTAATCAAGATAAAAGGATCTTTATCCGGTACTTTTTCTTTTAACATCGGGTAAATTGCCAATCCGATAATTAAAAAAGACGCTAACATATATAGCGCAAAAAGTCCTAATAAAATATTTAAAATTAAACTTTTTTGCCAATAACTCGACCGGAAAAAACGGTGCCATTCAAGTGTAATAAATTTTTGAAACATATATTGTTAATTGTTTGACAAATATAAGCAACAGAGTTGAAAGTTAAAAGTTAAAAGTTTTTAGAAATAATGTTAACTCTATAAACTTTCAATACTATCATTCCTGTTTAAAACCTTGTAAGGTCTTATACTTACGTTTTTGATACAACCGGATGATATAATTCAGAATAGGATTTTTGAGTAAAATACCCGCAAATCCTATAGCTGACAAAATTGCAATGGTAGGATAAAATCCCCAAATATCAATTCCAAGTTCCATAATCAACATAGGAATAAGCACTATCAAAAAACCAATTAACAGGCTTTTACCCGAAACACCTTGTGTATTTAATGTTGCTTTTCTGTCTAAATCAATACGTTTGGAATTATAGGCACCGGTCCAAAGTATCACTAAATTGACAAAACCAATATTAATCATCAAAACGGCAAACAGTAACCAAAATAACCGGATATCTTTAAACGCATAAGGTGTTGATAAAATAAATAGCAATAAATTTATCATACTCAAAAACAGCCATTTACTTTCCAAATATTTGCGAATATTGATTTTTTGTGTCATCAACAACGGATAATAGGTGCTATCCCAAGCCGGTATATAAATACCATACGAAAAGCTTATTACGCCCAAGACATAAAAAGCAGGAAATATAAAATTATGTATCAACTTATCAGGTGGTACATCTCTAAAAATATAAAATAGTCCCATTAAAGGCAATAAAAACAGCTGTTTCATTTGCTTGGTGCGTTTGTTACGCAAAATTAATTTGAGTTCATTATTAAGATACAATCCTGTTTCACCAAAATAC
The DNA here is from genome assembly GCA_026996605.1 of Flavobacteriales bacterium. Classification (GTDB taxonomy): domain Bacteria; phylum Bacteroidota; class Bacteroidia; order Flavobacteriales; family Flavobacteriaceae; genus WGBX01. The sequence goes on along the minus strand of JALWLE010000127.1, from coordinate 21,932 downwards.
CGGGTAAATTGCCAATCGGATGAAGATGTTTTTTGTTTACGCTTATCAAAAATACCGGCATCTAAATACAGTTGGTTATAAATATTACGATAAACTAAATATGCCGTAAGCATTGCTGTTGCAAAAGGTATGAATACCAACCAAGGAAAATCTGATAAACGGTTTAATAATTGACCAAATAGTTGCGGTATATCTAACAAATTGAATAATTGTGTAGCACCAAGAAGGAGTAAAATAACCACCAAAAACCATAAAATCTTTTGGTTTTTATTGATAAGATAATTAAGGTAATTATTGGTTAAGATTAAACCGAAAATTGTTAACAACCAAAGAATTATATAAAAATGATTGTAGTCATGATACCACAATACTGCCGCAAAAGGCATAAAGAACATTAAAGGTAACCACACCCAAAATGATGTTGATGATTTAAACAAAATATACCGGCTGATTAGTTGTTTTTTTACCGGTAAAATCAACAATGATTGTACAGACACTTGAGGTAAATTTTGTGCCATATAACGCATAATTAAATCACCTATCAACCAATATAAAAGATAGTTATTGACTAATTGTAACTGGGCTTCATCAGGAAAATGTTTTTTTAAAAAGAAATACAAGCCTATACCGGCACTTAAATACAACAATAACAGATACAAGCCGGCAAACCCCAATAAAATATTGAGTGCTAAACTTTTTTGCCAATAACTTGATCGGAAAAACCGGTGCCATTCAAGCGAGATGAATTTTTTAAACATGTTTTATTTAATATCAAACAAAGATAAAGTTTTTGTTTATGGGTTTATGGTGTTGCTATTATGTTATATTTACGAAATACTCGTGCGACAAATAATACCAGTTAATTATTACATTATCTCAATCGGTTTACCGCCAAACTTTGGTTGAACACCCCAAAATATATCCCAGACAGCTTTGGCACGCGCCAAATATTCTCTTAATTGGGTTTTTAGTCCACCAAAACTGTTAACATCTTTAGCATTGAACCCAATGGCATCTATATCAAAATGTTTTGCTAGAAAAACCGCTCTTTCATTGTGAAATTTTTGAGAAATAACAGTAAATTTTTTCTGTCCGAAAATTTCTTTAGCTCTAACCACCGAGTCTAAAGTCCGGAAACCGGCAAAATCTAAAAATATTCTATTTGCCGGAACACCTAGTTCAATCAAGGCATTTTTAAAATCTTCCGGTTCGTTATAATTGGTGTTGCCATTATCACCACTTACTAAAATATAATCGATTTTATGATGTTTATACAAATCAGCGGCAGTTTTAATCCGAAAATAAAAATACGCATTGAGTTGCCCGTTTCGTAAATACTTTGACGTTCCTAATACCAAGCCTACCTTGTTATACGGAATTTGTTCAATATTTGAATAAATTCTGTTTTGTGCCGCTTTTTCTACTGCATAATTGGCTACGATGATGAAAATAAACATCAATATTAAAGATATTCCTAAAAATTTTTTAAAACGGATTTTTTTAAGCATACAAGTTGTTTAAATACAAAGATACAATTATAATCAAATCATCAAATAACCATACCATCATTTCATCATATCGTCAATAACCAACGTAAATATTAGGTAAATTATTTACATAAATGATTAATACTATTATAAATATCATCAAAAAAATCTATATTTGAAATTCATTAAAATTAAAACCAAAATAATAACTAAAAAATATAGAAATATGAAGGATAAAAAACGCGTTTATTTCTTTGGAAATAAACAAGCTGATGGCAATGCATCGATGAAAAATCTCTTAGGTGGAAAAGGGGCTAATTTAGCCGAAATGAATTTGATAGGTGTGCCGGTGCCTCCCGGATTTACCATTACAACAGATGTCAGTACCGAATATAACGAACTGGGTAAAGACAAGATTATTGCTTTACTCAAAGATGAAGTTATGGATAATATGAAAAAAGTGGAAAATGTTCTCGGTGCCAAATTCGGTGACGATACCAATCCGCTTTTGGTATCCGTACGTTCCGGCGCCCGTGTTTCTATGCCCGGTATGATGGATACGGTATTAAATCTCGGTATGAATGATAAAGCCGTTGAAGCTTTGGCAAAAAAATCGGGTAACGACCGTTTTGCTTGGGACAGCTATCGCCGTTTTGTACAAATGTACGGTGATGTGGTACTCGGTATGAAACCGGAAAACAAAGAAGATATCGATCCTTTTGAAGCCATAATGGAAGAACTCAAAGAAAAGAAAGGCTATCAAAACGATACTGATTTTACAACGGATGATTTAAAATATTTGGTGCAAGCTTTTAAAGATGCGGTTAAAAAACAAACCGGCAAAGATTTTCCCGAAGATGCTTATGAGCAATTATGGGGTGCTATTTTGGCTGTTTTTGATAGCTGGAATAATGACCGTGCCATTTATTACCGTAATATGAACAAAATCCCGCATGATTGGGGAACAGCCGTCAATGTACAAGCTATGGTTTACGGTAATATGGGTGACAACTCCGCTACCGGTGTGGCTTTTACCCGTGATGCTGCTACCGGTGAAAATATTTTTAATGGTGAGTACTTAATCAATGCGCAAGGCGAAGATGTGGTTGCCGGTGTGCGTACGCCGCAACAAATTACTAAAGAAGGTTCGCAACGTTGGGCAAAATTAGCCGGAATCAGTGAAGAAGAGCGTGCCGCCAAATATCCATCGCTCGAAGAAGCCATGCCCGAAGCTTACAAAGAACTTTTCGAAACACAAGACAAGCTCGAAAAGCATTACCGCGATATGCAAGATTTGGAATTTACCATTCAAGACGGTAAATTATGGTTGTTGCAAACCCGTACCGGTAAACGTACCGGCGCCGCTATGGTCAAAATTGCCATGGATATGCTCAAAGAAGGTATGATTACCGAAGAAGAAGCTTTGATGCGTATCGAACCCGAAAAATTAGACGAATTATTACACCCTGTTTTTGATAAAGATGCGATTAAAGCCGGCAAAGTAGTTGCCAAGGGCTTACCCGCTTCACCCGGTGCTGCTACCGGAAAAATCGTGTTCTTTGCCGATGAAGCTGAAAAATTACGCGAACAAGGTGAAGATGTGATTTTGGTCCGTATCGAGACATCGCCCGAAGATTTAGCCGGTATGGATGCCGCCAACGGCATTTTAACGGCTCGCGGTGGAATGACATCGCACGCTGCGGTTGTGGCACGTGGTATGGGAAAAACTTGTGTGTCCGGTGCAGGTGAATTGGAAATTGATTACAAAAACCGCACTTTAAAATCGCGCGGCATCACTTTCAAAGAAGGCGATTGGATTTCGCTCAACGGCTCAACCGGCGAAGTTTATGAAGGCAAAATCAATACGATTGAACCGCAACTCAGTGGTGAATTTGCCGAATTGATGGAACTGGCTGACAAACACTCGCGTATGTATGTTCGCACCAATGCCGATACACCTAAAGATGCCGGAGTTGCTCGTGATTTCGGCGCCAAAGGTATCGGCTTATGTCGTACCGAACACATGTTCTTTGAAGGCGATAAAATTATTGCCATGCGCGAAATGATTTTGGCAGAAGAAGAAACCGGCAGACGCAAAGCCTTAGAAAAACTCTTACCTATGCAACGTGAAGACTTTGAAGGTATCTTTGAAGCCATGCACGACTTGCCGGTAACGGTTCGTTTGCTTGACCCGCCGTTACACGAGTTTGTGCCTCACGATGACAAAGGGCAACAAGAAATGGCAGAGGTGATGGGCGTTGATGTATCGGTTATCAAACAAAAAGTAGAAGATTTATCCGAATTTAACCCGATGCTTGGACACCGTGGTTGTCGTTTGGGAAATACCTATCCTGAAATTACCGAAATGCAAACCCGTGCGATTATCGAAGCAGCGCTTAATTTGAAAAAACGCGGTATCACGGCTAAACCTGAAATTATGGTGCCTCTAGTCGGTAAAAAAGAAGAAATGTTCTTACAAAAACAAATTATTGAAGATACTATTAAAAAAGTCTTTGAAGAAACCGGTGATAGTATTCCGTATAAAGTAGGAACGATGATTGAAATTCCGCGTGCCGCACTTACCGCTGATGAAATTGCCCAAGAAGCAGAATTCTTTTCATTCGGAACCAATGATTTAACCCAAATGACTTTTGGTTATTCTCGTGATGATGCCGGCAAATTTTTACCGGTTTATAAAGCCAAAGGTATTTTAAAAGATGATCCGTTTGAAAAACTCGACCAAGAAGGTGTCGGGCAATTGGTGGAAATGGCAGTCAAAAAAGGACGCCAAACCCGCCCTGATATTTCATTGGGGATCTGTGGCGAACACGGTGGTGAACCGAGTTCTATCGACTTTTTCCACAGAGCCGACTTGCATTATGTCAGTTGCTCACCTTATCGTGTACCTATTGCACGATTGGCAGCAGCACAAGCCAATATCAGAAATAAATAATACCAATAAATTTGGTTTTCATAATAAAATCGGGCGGGGAGTGCTTGCACTCCCCGCCCGATTTTGTAAAAATATCTTTGCTTTTCGTTTGGCACGACTTCCCACTACAATCTAAAATTCCGACTTTTCATGTAACTTAACACTCGGATATTTGGTTTTGGTCATTTCGTAAGAAAATGGCGAATCGGCTAAAAATACCTGTTTACCGTATTTGTCTTTGGCTAAATAACGTTGTTTAACCCGTTTAAAATCTTTGTACTCAGCATTGTTTTCATCTTCCGGTTCTACCCAAAAAGCTTTATAAACATTAAGCGGTTCGTAGGTACATTTGGCACCGTATTCGTGTTCTAACCGGTATTGAATCACATCGTATTGTAAGGCACCAACCGTTCCGATGACTTTTCTGCCGTTTAAATCCAGTGTAAATAATTGCGCTACACCTTCATCCATTAATTGATCAATGCCTTTTGCCAGTTGTTTCGATTTCATCGGGTCGGCATTGTTGATATAACGAAAATGTTCGGGAGAAAAATTCGGAATACCTTTAAATTGCAGCATTTCGCCTTCGGTAAACGTATCACCGATTTTAAAATTTCCGGTATCGTGTAAACCGACGATATCTCCGGGAAAACTTTCATCGACCACTTGTTTTTTTTGCGCAAAAAATGTATTGGGACTTGAAAATTTAAAATTTTTCTTTAATCTCGTGTGAAAATAAGGAGTATTGCGTTTAAAAGTACCGGAAACAATTTTCACAAATGCCAAACGGTCTCGGTGTTTGGGGTCTAAATTGGCATGAATTTTAAACACAAATCCGGTCATTTTGGGTTCATCAGGATATACCACACGTACATCGGCTTCTTTGGGTTGCGGGGTAGGAGCTATTTCGACAAAACAATCTAAAAGTTCTTGTACCCCAAAATTGTTTAATGCCGAACCGAAAAAAACCGGTTGCAAATTACCGTTCAGATATTCTTCTTGATTAAATGGATTATAAACCCCTTCGACCAATTCCAAATTATCTTTGAGTTCTGTAACGGTTTCTTCATCTAATAATTCTACGAGACGCGGATCATCGACTCCGGTTATCTCTTCTGATTCCGCTATGCGCTGTTTGCTGTCTCCAAAATATAATTTGATTTTTTGTTCCCAAATGTTGTAAACGCCTTTAAAATCACTTCCCATACCGATAGGAAAACTCAAAGGTGCGACGTTTAAGCCGAGTTTTTGTTCTATTTCATCCAGCAGTTCGAAAGCATCTTTACCTTCTCGGTCTAATTTGTTGATAAACACAATCATAGGGATATTGCGCATACGACAAACCTGTACCAGTTTTTCGGTTTGTTCCTCGACCCCTTTAGCAACATCAATCACGACAATCACGCTATCGACAGCGGTTAATGTCCGGTAAGTATCTTCGGCAAAATCTTTGTGACCGGGCGTGTCTAAAATGTTGATTTTCTTGTTTTTATAATAAAACGCCAAAACAGAAGTGGCTACGGAAATCCCCCGTTGCTTTTCAATTTCCATAAAATCTGACGTAGCCGTCTTTTTGATTTTATTGGATTTGACCGCACCGGCTTCTTGTATGGCACCGCCAAACAATAATAATTTTTCAGTCAGTGTCGTTTTACCGGCATCGGGGTGTGAAATGATACCGAAAGTCCGGCGTTTGCTTATTTCATCTATTAAACTCATAGTTTATTGGTTATGTGTTTATTTGAGGAATTGAGGGTTTTTTATTCGTTTCAGATTTAGATGCTTCTGATTTTATTATGTTCTTTGATGATTATCCATTATTTGAAACTTTTTTTCCTGCTTTAAATTTGAGGAAATGAGGAAATTTTATAAAAAAATTCAGCCGGCAATACCGCCGGCTGAATTGATTTATTAAAAACAATTTTAAGCTTCGTCACCAACCAATTGGCTAATAGCTTTGTCAAATACCTCAAAGGGCGCCACACCGACTTGACGGCCGATAGCTTCGCCATTTTGAAAAACCAAAATGGTCGGAATGTTTCTTACGCCGTATTCAGCGGCATATTTTTGTTCTTTATCGACATCGACTTTGGCTACAACAATTTTATCGCCGTATTTTTTTTCCAACTGGTCCATAACCGGTGCTACCATTCGACATGGGCCACACCATACGGCCCAAAAATCAACGATAACGGGTTTGTCGGATTTTAAAACGACATCTTCAAATGTTTGATCCGTAACTACTACTGGCATATTTATCTAATTTTTAATGATTAATCTAAATTTTGTGCAAAAATACACATTATTTTTATACCTGCAATAACTAAAATCAGACCACGTAATATGAGACAATAGTTTATAAATATATACGTTAGTAATGTACATAATGTCTATTTGCTATGAAAACAGCTTACTTGTGTTAATTATTCTAAAATTTCAACAAAATAAAGTTCTGTTTTTGAAAAATATGCTTATTTTTAGCCATCAAATATAAAAACTTTAAAATAATGAATAAATATTTTTTACTTATCGTGTTAATTATAAGCAATTTACATATATCTGCACAAATCAGCGATCAAAAAACTTTTACCAATACCAAAAACAGTAAATATGTTTTTACAACGGTTAAGCATCTTGATGCCACACCGGTAAAAAACCAAAATCGTACCGGAACATGTTGGAGTTTTTCAGGTTTATCATTTTTAGAATCCGAATTGTTACGCAAGGGTAAAGAACCTTACAATTTATCTGAAATGTGGATTGCTCGTAATGCTTATTTAGGCAAAGCTCGCAATTACTTGTTGATGAACGGACATTCAAATTTTGATGAAGGTGGTGAGTTTCATGATATCCCTTGGGTAATCCGGCATTACGGTATTGTACCTGAATACGCATATCCGGGTAAAGTATATGGTGGCAAAAAACACAATCACGCTGAATTGCAAGCTGTTTTATCCGGAATGGTCAATGCATTGAAAAATAAACCGCAAAATAACAAATTGACTAAATCATGGAAAAAAGCTTTTGCCGATGTTGTCGATGCCTATTTAGGTCAAGTTCCGGATAATACTGAAGACTTTACTTTTAAAGCCGACGGAAAAACCTTTACACCAAAATCTTTTGCCAAACATTTAGACTTAAATATGGACGATTATGTTGAATTAACATCCTTTACACATCACCCTTATTACAAAGCCTTTGCCATGGAAATTCCTGATAATTGGCAAATGCATACAACCTACAATGTTCCTTTAGACGAACTAATGAAAATTGCCAATGACGCTATTATGAAGGGCTACACTTTTGCTTGGGGTGCTGATGTCTCCGAAAAAGGATTTTCACACCGCAAAGGATTGGCTATATTGCCGACAGATAAACGAACAGTACAAGATCGTAAAAGCAAAGATTTATTTTTTGATGACAACGGTGAAAAGGTGCCAAATGCATTTTACCAACCGGTTAAAGAGCAGTGGGTTAACTCTCAAGAACGCCAAGAAGCATTCGAAAACGGTGAAACCACAGACGACCACGGCATGCATATTGTCGGGATTGTTAAAGACCAAAAAGGTACAAAATATTTCGTAGTAAAAAACTCATGGGGTACTAAATACAACGATCTTAACGGCTATTTTTTAGCATCTTACCCATATTTTAGAGCCAAAACCATAAATATTTTTGTACATAAAGATGTATTACCCAAAGATTTGAAAAAGAAATTAGGTATTAAATAAAAAAAATGTTAAACAGTTTAGTATGGAAAATTTAGATATTAACAAATTTGCAAGTGTCATCAACTGTATGGACGGTAGAACACAATTACCGGTCTTGGAATGGATTATAGGACATTATGATATAGACTATCCAGATATGATAACCGAAGCCGGTCCCGTTAAAATATTGGCTGAAAATAAAAACAAAGTTTTGGTTGAAGCCATTAAATATCGTTTAAATATTTCTGTCAATAAACATCATTCACGTCATATTTTTATAGTAGCTCATTATGACTGTGCCGGCAATCCAGAGAAAAAAGCCGTTCAGCTCAAGCAATTAAAAAAAGCCATTAAACGGGTTAAAAAAATGAAATTTGACGTCGATGAAATTGTAGGTTTATGGGTTGGAAAAAATTGGAAAGTCAAGAAGGTATTTTGATTTCATAAAAAAAATCCCCTGTCAAAAAATAGGGGATTTTTTCTTTAAAAAGCGACACTGTTATTTTTGGTCGTCATTCTTTTCCATATCGGCATTATTGATTTTATTTGCGGCAACCAACGACACTACCATATCATTGAGCATTTCACTGGCAGCATTCGGGTTGTTAGGTAACAATATCAAATTAGACTTTGTATCTTGACCGATAGCTTGCAATGTATCATAATGTTGTGTAATCACAATCAATGCCGATGCTTCTTGCGGATTGATACCGGCTCGGTTTAAGACATCAACCGATTCTTCCAAACCACGGGCAATTTCACGGCGTTGGTCGGCAATACCTTTACCTTGCAGGCGTTTACTTTCGGCTTCGGCTTTGGCGCGTTCAACTATTAAAATTCGTTGGGCATCTCCTTCGTATTGTGCGGCAACTTTTTCACGTTCGGCAGCATTGATACGGTTCATCGCTGCTTTTACTTGAGCATCGGGGTCTATATCGGTAACCAAAGTTTTGATAATATTGTATCCGTACTCCATCATCGCGTCATTCAATTCACTTTTAATGGCAACAGCGATATCATCTTTACGTTCAAAGACATCATCCAGTCGCATTTTGGGAACTTCCGCCCGTACTACATCAAAAATATAAGAAGTAATTTGTGCCGAAGGATCTTCCAATTTGTAATAAGCATCTTTGACGCGATCTTTGGGTATCTGAAACTGTGTCGAAACTTTTAAATGAACAAAAACATCATCTTTGGTTTTGGTTTCGACAATAACATCCAACTGTTGAATACGCAAATTGATAGGACGCGATTTGGTATCAATTAAAGGGATTTTAAAATTCAATCCGGCATAACGCACCGAATGAAATTTTCCCAATCGCTCAATAACCATAGCAGTTTGTTGTTTAACAATAAATAAACCGCTTGCTAAAATAATAATAGCAAAAAATATTAAAATAGGTGTGGCAATCATAAGTTAGTTTTTTTAAGGATTAGCTGTTAAAAATACGAATAATTAGCAATAATGTTACAATAATTAGTCAGTTTTTTTACAAAATCAGACATTTATTAAAAAACCTACCTAAATTTTTGAATTAGACAGGTTTTTATCATTGACAATCTTTTATTATTATGCCTATATCATAATCTTAGAAACAAACTGTAATTTTTTTACTCAGGATCTGAATAATAAATTTTTAATATGGGCTTTAAACTTGTATTGGCGGTTTGATTACCATATAGAATAACGCCTTTAGGATTGTAAGCATCCGGATCTCTAAAAATATCATCAATCTTTAAGGGAATATGGACATCACTGGTTACCCTAAGTCCCAGCTTTACATTTGTAGAATCCCGTTTTACTATATTCCGAATATGTCTGGTGATACCAAACTTATAATATGAATTTCCATCATTATCTGTTTCCAGTTTTCCATTAAATTCTTTATAATCATTATCCGGCATATTCTCCGGAGCATTTAAGTCAATTAAAAAATTAGAATTGTCGTAATCATATAAAAATAAACGATTGGTTTGTGCCAACATGTCTGCCGTAGCAGTTTTATCGACATAAAAATAAAGCTCGGCTCTGTTAATCATCCAATCGGATAAACGCAAATCACGCAATTGTTGTTCGTCAAATAATTGAATAACTGCTTCAGATCCGGCATCTCCTTTTAAAACAATTTCTTCATCACCATTTATCAAATCACTATTATTGAGTGTTGTTTGTGCATAACCGGTCAAATTGTTGTTATAATGATTAACAAGGGTGTTTCCCAACTTCATATTTAATTCTTTATAAACCGTTTCAATCGTATCATCAGATGTATCGTTAGGTGTGCCGTTGTCGTCTGTTTGTTCTTCGGTATATTGCACTAATATTTTTGCATTATTAAAGCCTAATTGCATAAACAAACCTTCACCGTTATCACTAATAGCTTCCATGTATATACCTCGAAAATAATCTTTAAACCGTTCCGTATTAGTCAATATATCCTCACCGGAGTGATCAAATATTTTGTGCCTGAAAAAAGTCGTATCCAACTCAATTATCATATGAGGACCCAATGAATCTTTAATGATTTTCTCACCATCATCATCTAATTTAAAGGTTCCGTCACTTTCACGTTGATAAGTGATATAAGATTCATTACTAACATTAAAGTCAATAGTGTCAGCAATCATGGTCCCTTTAAACGAGTTGAAATCAAAATCGGAATAATAATGCCTTCTGTTTTCTAAATCGGTATTCGGGTCAAAAGAGGGTAAAAGAAAAGTTTGTTCAAATATTTTTATCTCAAATTTATGACTGCCGAATATTGAATCCAATTCGTAAATTGTTTCATCGTTTTCAACTTTGGTGTGAGAAAAATAAGGTACTAACAGTCTTGCCCCAAGTATTTTGACATTGTCTCCAAATTCTTGACTGAATTTTATAGGATCAGGCATTATATCACTAACAATATCTGCCGTAAGCGTACCGAATTTATTATCTTTATAAATACCCAATGAGGCAATAGGTAAGTTACTACCGGCTATACCGGTTGATGCCGTACTCATGACCTTATCGACACGTTGATCATATATTCTGACTAAGCCGTCTTGATACAATTTACCTTTAAATAAAGGCTTGTCAATCATATTATTTCCTATGGTTGTAAAATCTTTTTTACAAGAAATATTTAACATAACCGCTATAAGCAGTATGATAAAACCGTTTCGTTTGTTTAACATAAATAGTCTTTTAAATAAAATTTGGTAAAACATTAATTAGCCGTTGATTTTTCGCCAAACGCTTCGATGATTCGTGCTTTTAATTCACTTTCATTCTCATCTAAGTCCATATCGGATACGTCGACAACATCTAAATCTTTTCCTTTAAGATGCTGAGCAATAGCTTCGGGCATATTTTTAGTTCGGACAATAACTCCGTCAGCCAAATCAATGGCGTTTTTTAATAGGTTTATTTCGGTAGGTTCCTTATATTTTTCAATAAATTCTTGTGGCAATTCATCAAAAACCAACTTGTCTTTTAAGTTTTCAGACATGGGTTTTTCAAAGGTTTCATTTGATAAAACAATATAAATTTTACTATCGTGAAATAAAGGCTCATTCTTATAAAATGTTTTAATGTATAAAGGTAATAAGCTTGAAAACCAATCAAATACCAAGATATAATCCGGGCGCCATTTTAGTTTTTTAACCGTTTCGACTATGCCTTTTGTAAAAAAAACGGCTCTACCGTCATTGTCTTCAAACAATTGGTTATCATCATCAGCAAAAACCGCTTTACGTTTAAAAAACTCATCATTATCTATAAAATACACCTGCATACGTTCTTTGGGAATAGATGCTACTTTGATAATCAATGGCATATCGTCATCATTGATTACAATATTGACGCCCGATAACCGAATCACTTCGTGCAACTGGTGCTTCCGCTCATTTACCGTACCAAACCTTGGCATAAACATTCTGATTTGAGCACCTTTACTATTGGCGGAACGGGCTATCTTGTAAGCCAGATTAGCAGTATCATTATGGCTCATATACGGATAAATACCCGATGAAGCAATTAAAAAGTTTTTAGATTTCATAAAACTAAGGCTTGTTATTGATTTACAAAGATACAAAATTTTGATGTATATTTGAAGCTCATCAACATTGGTTGCTAGTTAAATTTTTCATAATGAAAGTATTCCGCTATAAAAAAGAGCTTAAAAATTATATCGAATCACTCAAAAATCAAGGGAAATCTATCGGTTTTGTGCCAACCATGGGTGCTTTACATCAAGGACATTTAGCTTTGGTAAAAAATTCACTGAAAGACAACGATAAAACGGTTGTCAGCATATTTGTCAATCCGACCCAGTTTGACAATCCGGATGATTTAAAAAAATATCCGCGTACTTTTAAAACGGATATGTCATTACTGAAAGAACTATCTCCCGAAATTATCATATTTTACCCCGATGCAGAAGATTTTTATGACGGGAAAATTCAAAGTGAACATTTTGATTTTGATGGCTTGGAAAATGAGATGGAAGGTAAACATCGCCCGGGACATTTTGACGGCGTTGGCACTGTGGTCAAAAAATTGTTCGAAGTGGTACAACCGGATAAGGCATATTTTGGTGAAAAAGATTTTCAACAGTTACAAATCATCAAAAAATTGGTCGAAAAACATCATTTGCCTATTAAGATTATTCCTATACCCATTTACCGTGAACCGGATGGTTTAGCCATGAGCTCGCGTAACCGCCGGCTAACGCAACATCATAGAGCAGCAGCTCCTTTTATTTATCAAGTATTGAAACAAAGTGCCGTTTTATTTGAAAAAGAAAATATTGATACGATCAAAAAATTTGTCGAGAATACCATTGATGCCCACGCATATTTAAAGCTCGAATATTTTGAGATAGCTGATGAACAAACTCTAAAACCGGCAACCCAAAAAATAACCGGTAACAAATATCGGGGATTTATCGTTGTGTATGCAGGAGAGATTCGATTGATTGATAATATTGAATTGATAAGTAAGTAGTGAGTAATGAGAAAATGAACATATGTCTTGAAATTAAAAAAATTCCTCAAATTACATATAGAAGTAAACAATGAAGTAGTAAACAAACCTCAAAGAACCTAATAACCTATGAAGCAGATAAAATCCTCAATTCCTCAAATTGAATGCAGAATTATAATTCGTAGCACAAATTAATAAACGAATTTTACAATGAACCACAACAAACTCTCAGCCCCTCAAAATAATCCGGTCATAGAACTCAAAGACATACAACGCCACTTTAAAATGGGTAACGAAACCGTCAAAGCCCTCCGCGGTATAAATCTAAATATTGATCGTGGCGAATATGTTGCCTTAATGGGTCCTTCGGGAAGTGGTAAATCGACCTTAATGAATATTATCGGAGCATTGGACACACCTACTTCGGGCAAATACCGGCTCAATGGACAGGAAGTTGAAAAATTAAGTGATAACGAATTGGCTAAAATCCGGAATAAAGAAATTGGTTTTGTCTTTCAGACCTTTAATCTGTTGCCGCGAACCACTGCATTGGACAATGTAGCGCTGCCATTGGTTTATGCCGGCAAGTCCAAAGCTCAACGAACAGAACGTGCCAAAGAAGTTTTAAAAACCGTCGGGCTTGCCGACCGTATGACACACAAGCCCAACGAGTTATCAGGGGGACAACGCCAACGCGTTGCCGTAGCTCGTGCACTGGTTAACAATCCGTCTATCATTTTAGCCGATGAACCAACAGGAAATCTCGATTCTAAAACGTCTGAAGAAATTATGGAACTGTTTAACGATTTACATCGTAAAGGACATACAATTGTACTGGTTACTCATGAAGAAGATATCGCCGAACATGCCAAACGTATCATACGACTTAAAGACGGCTTGGTGGTTAGTGATGAAATGAATGAAACAACAAATGCATGAAAATTATCTCATACAACGTCAACGGTATACGAGCCGCTATGCGCAAAGGTTTAGTCCAATGGTTACAACAAATTGATGCCGATATCGTCGGTTTTCAGGAAATAAAAGCTGTTGAAAATCAAATAGATACTAAAGCTCTGCGACAAGCCGGATTTCACTACCAATTCTGGTTCCCGGCACAACGCAAAGGTTACAGCGGCACGGGCATCATCTCAAAAATAAAGCCTAAAAACGTCGTTTACGGCACCGGCATAGACTATATGGATGCCGAAGGACGCAATATCAGAGCAGACTTTGACGGTTTTTCCTTTATGAGCATGTATTTGCCCAGTGGCACCAATGCCGAGCGGTTGGCAATTAAGTTCAAATATATGGATGATTTTTTAGATTATGCCAAGCAACTCGGAAAAGACCTGCCAAAACTTATCATTAGCGGCGATTACAACATTTGTCATGAACCACGTGATATACACGATCCGGTACGCTTACAACACGTATCCGGTTTTTTGCCTGAAGAGCGCGCATGGTTATCAGAATTTATCGATAGTGGTTTTATCGATAGCTTTCGCGAGTTTGACCCGCGCCCCGAACAATATACTTGGTGGAGTTACCGTGCCGGGTCACGCGACCGGAATAAAGGTTGGCGTATTGATTATCATATGATTACACCGGCACTACAACCGCATCTCAAACGTAGTGTTATTCTACCTGAAGCGAAACATTCCGACCATTGCCCCATTTTATTAGAATTGTAGAGATGTATTGTCAGTACATCTCTACAATAGACAGAAAAAAAATCCTCACTTCCTCATTCCTCACTTCCTCAATTTTTTATATCTTTGTGTAAAATTCAAACCATATGGAAGCAAGAGTACCTTATTTAAATATTACAGATAAACAATACAAGCTTATCGGCATTACCTGGGGATTTATATTTACGGCTTTATTTCATTATTATAGTGTTTTTGACCATGTAAATTATAGCATCGTCAGAACTTTTATATCCGGAGACTTTGCGCTCAAAGCTGTATTGGGCATGATAGCAGGCTATGTTATCAGTTACTACATTTTAAGATATATCAATAAAGACTAATCTTTTTACTTTAATAAGCAATCCTATCCGGCTGACGTTTTTTGTTTGCCGGATTTTTTTGTTTAAAGAAAAAACCTAAAAAACTATTTGCGTATTAAAAGTTTCCGTTATATATTTGCAAAATAAATTTTATTATCATGAAAGATAAAATTATTCAAAAATCTGCCGATTTGTATTTTAAATACGGTATCAAGAACGTCACAATGGACCAAATTGCCCGTGAATTAGGTATCTCAAAAAAAACCATTTACCAACATTTTTCGGGCAAGGAAAACTTGGTTAGTGAAACTGTCAACTATATTTTTGATCAAATTCAAACACAAATCGATCAGATTTGTATGATGAAACTCAATCCGTATCAAGAATTATTTAGGATAAAAGATGTCATTAAAGAAAATTTGAAGCACTCAAATACGTCACCACAGTACCAATTAAAGAAATACTATCCGGAAATTGCCGTCTCATTAGAGCAAAAAAAGTTTAATTCTATTATGGAATGTCTGGAACATAACTTAAAAAAAGGTATTAAACAAGGCTATTACAAAGATGATTTAGATAAGGAATTTATCAAGCGTATGTATTTTGTCAATACAATAAACCTGTCCAATCCCGAATTGTTTCCACCGGAACTATTTGATAAAAATGACACCATGGAAATGTTTTTAAAGATGTTTTTAAGCGGTATATCAACCAAAAAAGGACGAAAAAAGCTGAAAGAATTAGTAGCAAGTAATTAGTGCCAAGTGGAAAGCGAAAAAGTGCGAAGCGGAGTGAAGCCCCGACTAACGTCGGGGGAAAGTATCAAACCGCACTTGGCACTTTCTACTTGGCACTTTTCACTCATATAACCAAACAACCAGTTAACCATATCATCTGATAAATGAAAAACCTATACATTATATTGCTATTATTTAGCATAACATTTGCACAAGCACAAGAACCGAATAAATTTAGTCTGCAAGAAGCGGTTGATTACGCTTTACAATACAACGCCAATATTAAAAAAGCCGAAAACAATGTCTTAAAAGCCCAAAAGAAAGTTTGGGAAACCACCGCTATGGGTTTTCCGCAAATTGATGGAGCAGCTTCGTATCAGCAATTTATTAAGCAACCGGTCAATTTGTTACCGGCTCGTATTATGAACCCGCAAGCGCCCCCCGGAACTTATGTGCCGGTCAAATTCGGAACCGAACAAAACATGAAATGGTCGGCAACACTCAAACAATTGATTTTCAGCGGTTCATACTTGGTGGGCTTGCAGTCGTCACGCACGTTTAAAAAGATTTCGGAAAATGCTGCTATTAAAACCCGTCAAAAAATTAAAGAAGCGGTGGTCAATGCTTACGGCAATGCTTTACTGACCGATGAAAGCATCAAAATCATGCAACACAATGTCGATGTGGTCAAGCAAAACCTGTTTGAAGTCCGGCAAATGTACCAAAACGGCTTGGTCGAAGAAACCGATGTCGAACAAATGCAGATCACTTTATCCAACTTACAAAACCAATTGGACTATTTGCAACGTATGAAAAAAGTCGCTTACGAAATGCTCAATTACACTTTGGGACGTTCTGTTGATGGACCTTTAGAATTAACCGATAATATCGATACCCTCAAAGATGCCGGTATGCAACTCGATTTGCTGCAACAAGATTTTAATCCCGATAAAAATATTGATTATCAAATTGCTAAAAATCAAGCAAAAGCCAAAAAACTACAAGTCAAATACGAAAAAACCAAAGCACTGCCAACGATTGCCGCTTTTGTCAATTACGGCAAAAACGCTTATAACAACGATTTTAAGTTTTTTGACGATACGCAAAATTGGTACGAACAATCGCTATTCGGCATAAATATCAACATTCCGATATTTAGCAGTTTTGCCCGTTCGGCACGGGTCAAACAAGCCAAGCTGGACTTAGAGAATGCCCAAAACGATTTGACAGAAAAAGCCAAAGAATTAAAACTGAAATTTGATAAAGCCAGAAACGAATACGAACACAGTTTTAAAAATTATGACATTGCCAAAGACAATTTGACTTTAGCTGAAAAAATAGCTAAAAAAGAACAAATTAAGTATAAAGAAGGCGTTGGCAACAGCTTTCAGCTCAATCAAGCCCGTATGCAATTATACCAAGCACAGCAACAATATTTACAGTCGATTATAGAAATTATCAATAAAAAAGTGGTATTAGAAAATTTACTCGGAGAGTAAACACCGGTCATTTCGATACGTTCCGATTATCATCGGAACACTCAATGACCTCTATAAAGCAGAATCAAAGGTGGCTGAGTGCCACAACGAAGGAGTGGCGTACCGAAGTGCCGACATCAAATAACCATATCATCAAATAACCAGATAACCATACATAAATGAAAAAATACATCATCCTAATCAGCCTGCTAACATTAGCAATGGCTTGTAAGCACGAAAAGAAAATTGAAGGCAATTTGCAACAACAAAAAGTGCAAATTCAAAAGCAAATAGACAGCCTACACAATATTTTGGAAAAAATAAACGAACAATTAGGCGAAACACAAGCCAAAGAAATCCCAAGTATTTCGGCAGTTAAAGTAAAACCGCAAGCTTTTACACATTTTATTGAACTACAAGGCAATATAGATACGGACGGTAATGTTATGGTCGTTCCCGAAGCTATGGGAAGCGTCAAAAAAATCTATAAAAATGAAGGCGACCGCGTCCGTAAAGGTGAAATCATTATACTCTTGGACGATGCTGTTTTACGCAACCAAATAAGTGAAGTGCAAACCCAATATAGCTTGGCAAAAACGGCTTATGAGCGTCAAAAACGCTTATGGGAACAAAAAATCGGTTCCGAAATGGCTTTCCTGCAAGCCCAAACCAAAAAAAATGCTTTGACTAATAAACTCAATACGCTTCGTTCGCAATTGGCAAAATTCAAAGTCAAATCGCCCATTAGCGGTACACTCGACGATTTGATGATTAAAGAAGGCGAAATGGCAGCGCCCCAACGTCCGGTAGCCCGCGTGGTTAATTTAGACAAAGTCTATGCGCAAGCCGATGTCAGTGAAAAATATTTACCAAAAATCAAAAAAGGGACGCCGGTCATCATCGAATTCCCTGAAATCAGCAGTAGTGTGCAAGCACGTATTAATTACGTCGGCAACTTTATTCACCCGCAAAATCGCACTTTTAAAATTCGGGTTAATCTAAAAAACACGAAAGGCGAGTTAAAACCCAATTTGACCGGCAATATTAAAATTAAAGACTATGAAACCGCTAAAGCGCTCGTTTTACCATGGTCTATAGTGCAGCAAGACAGAGAAGGAAACAATTTTGTATTTGTGTTAGAGCCGACAAAAGAAACAGACGTTTATAAAGTGGTCAAAAAAATAGTCCAAACGGGATTAGATTATAAAGGAAACGTTGTCATTACATCCGGCATCAAAGAAGGAGACCTTATAGCCGGCGAAGCGGCGCGCGGCTTAACCGAAGGCGATTTAGTAAAAATTGAAATTAATAAATAGATACCGGTCATTTCGATACGTCCCGATGACGCAGAAATCGGGATGTACCGAAGCCACCGGTCATCAATTAACCAAATAACCGATTCATCGGACATCCAACATTGGACATCCGACATCAATTAACCGAATAACCGATTAACCAATATCATCAAATAACCAGATATACAAATGAAAAAACTACATAAAACATTCGGATTATCAACCGATGCTTTAAAAAATGACAATACCGTCAAATTGATTATACTTTTGTTGACCATAGGCGGTTTGTTCTCTTATATCAAAATGCCGCGTGAAGCTTTTCCCGATGTAGCGGCGCCGGAAGTATTCGTTACGACGCCTTATCCGGGCAACTCGGCGGAAGACATTGAAAGCCTCATTACCAATCCGCTTGAAAAAGAGTTTAAAAAAATCAGTGGAATTGACGAAATTAAATCAACCTCTAAATCCGGTTTTTCGAGTATTGATGTCAAATTTACCTTTGATGTGGACCCCGATAAAGCGCTTGAAGATGTCAAAGACAAAATAGATGATGCCATGGGCGATAGTGATTGGCCTAAAGATTTGCCACAAAATCCGCATGCAATGAAATTGGATTTTTCGGAATTAAAGCCCATTATGAATATCAATATTTCAGGTGATTATACCGCATCTAAACTCAAGAAATTTGCCGAATATCTACAAGATAAAATTGAACAATTACCCCAAATTTCTGCAGCAGATATTCGCGGGGTTCAAGACAAAGAAGTGGAAGTTGCCGTTGATCTCAATGAGATGTTGAGCCGGAATATTAATTTTAACAATATTGAGCAAACCATTAAAAATGAAAATTTGACCATTTCAGCCGGTGACCTCAAAGAAAACGGTATAAGACGAAATGTTCGGGTGATAGGCGAGTTTAAATCGCCAAAAGATATAGAAAACTTGATTATTCGGAAGGCTAAAGACAAAGTAACTTATCTAAAAGATGTCGCCAAAGTCTATTACAAACAGCAAGATGCCGAAAGTTATGCGCGCGAATTCGGTAAACCTGTCGTGATGCTCGACATCAAAAAACGTAGTGGCGCCAACCAAATAGAAGCCTCGGATGAAATCAAAAAAATCATCGAAGAAACTAAGGCAAAGGTCTTTCCTAAAAACTTGCATGTTTCCATTACCAACGATTTGTCTAACCGTACCCGTACGCAAGTATCTGATTTAGAGAACAGTATCATTCTCGGCATGTTATTAGTCATTGGTGTATTAATGTTCTTTATGGGATTTCGTAATGCCTTGTTTGTCGGTATTGCCATTCCGTTGTCTATGTTGATGTCGTTTTTGATTTTATCATCGTTCGGCATCACCTTAAACACTATGGTTTTATTTGCTTTGGTGTTGGCGCTCGGGATGTTGGTTGACAACGGAATTGTCATCGTCGAAAATATTTACCGGTATCGTGAAGAAGGTTACAAACCTTTTGAAGCGGCTAAATATGCCGTTGGCGAAGTGGCTTGGCCTATTATTGCCTCTACGGCAACGACTTTGGTAGCCTTTATTCCGCTGGCTTTTTGGCCCGGTATTATCGGTAATTTTATGCAATATCTGCCCATTACGCTGATTACCGTTTTGTCCTCATCTTTATTTGTGGCATTGGTTATCAATCCGGTTTTGACCAAAAACTATATGCGAATGACCGAAGAAGCACTGCCCGTACAACGTGTTTGGCGTAATTTTATCTTGTTTTTGATAGCCGGCATTATGGCTTTTCTTATTAAAATTTTTGTGATAAAAGATGCGAATATAACCGGCAAAAATGCTTTTAATGTCATCGGATTTCTACTGATTTTATTAGCCTTATGGCAATTGTTTTACAACTTTTTGCTTATTGATGCCATAGCTTGGTTTCAACATAAATTTTTACCTTGGCTTGAACGGATTTACGAAAAATTATTACGTTATGCTTTAAAAGGTAAAAATGTGTATGTGTTCTTTTTTGGAACCGTTTTATTATTGATTTTATCCGTTTTATTACTTAAAACTTTTCCGCCCAAAATCAGCTTTTTCCCTGATACACAACCCAATCAAATTTATGTTTATATCGAGCATCCTATCGGGACGGATATTGATGTTGTGGACCAATTTACCAAAAACGTTACCAAAAAAATTCAAAAATATCTCAAGACCAACAATTATGACTATTTAATAACATCTATCATAGAGCAAGTAGGCGAAGGCACCGGTGACCCGAACAAAGGACCACAAGGTGGCAAGACCCCGAACCGCTCAAAAATCATTCTCGATTTTGTCGATTACAAATACCGTAAAGGTGTCAATACGTCCATTTTGCTCAATGATATTCGCAAGCTCATTAAAGGGCATGCCGGCATTAAAGTATCTGCCGACAAAGACCAACACAAGCCACCGACCGGCGCACCGGTTGATTTGGAACTCATTGGCGATGATTATGACAGGTTGCTTGATGTAGCAATCAAAGTCAAACAATATTTGGACGATGCCCATATTCCCGGTATCGAAGCCTTACAGATAGATGTCGATAAAAACAAACCGGAACTGCCGGTTTATATTGATAGAGAAAAAGCCGGACGACTCGGTATCAAAACCGGTCAAATAGGTATGGCAATGCGAACGGCACTCTACGGTAAAGAAGTTGACAGATACAAAGACGGCGATGATGATTACCCGATTAATGTTCGATTAGACAAAAAATACCGTTATGATCGTCAAAGTTTACTTAATCAAAATATTGTCTATCGTGACCAACAAAGCGGAAAATTGGTTTCGGTGCCTGTTTCGGCGGTTGCCACAATGAAATCTACATCAAGTTTTAGTGCCATTAAACGTAAAGATTTAAAACGGGTAATTGCCATAACTTCCAATGTTTTGGAAGGCTATAATGCCAATGAAATCGTTCAAAAATTAGAGAAACTTATGAAACTCTACAAGTTTCCAAATAATATTTCTTACCAATTCCAAGGGGAGCAAAAGGAAATGAAGAAAAATATGAGCTTCTTATCCAAAGCTTTGATGATTGCTATCTTTTTGATATTCTTAATCTTAGTTACACAATTTAATTCGATGACCACGCCGTTTATCATCATGATGACGGTTATTTTGAGTATGATTGGCGTTTTTCTCGGTTTGATTATATTGCGTAGTGATTTTATCGTAGTTATGACCATGATTGGCATTATTTCATTGGCGGGCATAGTCGTCAATAATGCGATTGTACTGCTCGATTACACCCTCTTGACCATTAAACGCAAACGCTTGGCGGAAAATATAGATGAAGACGCCC
>JALWLE010000126.1 GCA_026996605.1 Flavobacteriales bacterium | reverse complement strand
AAATAATGGATGCGATGGATTACTTAATCAAACATCCGGAAATTAAGCATGGAAAAATTCGTGTTGGATTCAACCCTGATGAAGAAATCGGTTTAGGGGCGCACAAATTTGATGTTGAAAAATTCGGCGCCGATTGGGCTTATACCATGGATGGTTCAACCGTTGGAGAATTGGAATTTGAAAATTTCAACGCAGCCGGTGCCAAAGTTAAAATTAACGGTAAAAGTGTACATCCGGGCTATGCCAAAGATAAAATGATCAATTCCATGTTGATAGCAGCGGATTTTATCAAAGCTTTTCCGGCTGACGAAACCCCGCAAACAACTGAAGGCTACGAAGGCTTTTATCATTTACACAATATGAAAGGTGATGTGGAACTGACAGAATTAAACTATATTATTAGAGACCATGACCGTCAAAAGTTTGAAGCCCGTAAGAAATTTTTTGAAAAAGTGGCAGCAGATTTTAATCAAAAATATGGTGAAGGAACGGTTGAAGTTGAACTGAAAGATCAATATTACAATATGAGAGAAAAAATTGAACCGGTCATGCATGTCGTTGATATTGTTGAAGAAGCCATGCAAGATTTAGGGATTAAGCCCAAAATTAAAGCTATACGCGGTGGTACTGACGGCGCACAACTATCTTTTAAAGGCTTACCTTGCCCTAATGTTTTTGCCGGTGGACTCAATTTTCACGGACCTTACGAATTTGTACCGGTAGAATCCATGCAAAAAGCCCGCGATTTAATTGTAAAAGTTATTGAAAAAACCGCTCAAAAATTTGCAAAATAAATTACTTATAACCTGTGCAGTAAGGCACAGGTTTTTTTGTATATCAAATATTAAATGAATAATGAAAACCAATACATTTATATATAGACATCTTGGACCGCGTGACAAAGATTTACCCGAAATGTTCCAAACTATCGGAGTGAAAGATATGGACCAATTAATTTATGAAACCATACCCGATAATATCCGGCTCAAACACGATTTGAATTTACCGCCGGCTATGACCGAGCCGGAATTTATGGAACATATTGAACATTTGGCTGAAAAGAATAAGCTGTTTCGGTCATTTATCGGTTTTGGTTACTATAGTACAACTATGCCCGGCGTTATCCAACGCAATATCTTGGAAAATCCGGCTTGGTACACTTCTTATACCCCTTATCAACCGGAAATCTCACAAGGACGATTGGAAGCTTTGCTCAATTACCAAACCATGCTGACTGAATTGACCGGTTTGGATATTGCCAATGCCTCTTTATTAGACGAAGCAACAGCAGCAGCAGAAGCCATGTTGATGTTTTATAACAATCGCAATCGCAAACAAAAGAAAGCCGGTACAAAGCGGTTCTTTGTCGATTTGGATATTTTTCCGCAAACTTTGGCAGTATTGCAAACCAGAGCCGAAGCATTGGATATTGAAATCGTCAAGGGCGATTTTAGAACGGCGTTAATTGATGAGAATTATTTCGGTGCTTTGGTACAATATCCGGCAGCATCCGGAAAAATCAATGATTATAGTGAATTGAGTGCGCGTTTACAAGCTTTAAATATTCCTTTGGCGGTTGCAGCCGATTTAATGGCTTTGACCCTTTTGACGCCGCCGGCAGAGTGGGGAGCAGATGTGGTCGTTGGTAGCACCCAACGTTTTGGTTTACCCATGGCGTATGGCGGACCGCATGCAGGCTATTTTGTGGCTAAAGAATCCTACAAACGCCATATTCCGGGTAGAATTATTGGCGTTACCGTCGATGCACAAGGTAAGAAAGCCCTGCGAATGGCACTACAAACCCGTGAACAACATATCAAACGCGAAAAAGCCACTTCCAATATTTGTACGGCACAAGTACTATTGGCTGTTTTGTCCGGTATGTATGCCGTTTATCAAGGACAGGATGGTTTGAAAGAAATAGCCGGAAATATCCACCGGTTAACCAAAAAATTATATTTTGGTTTGATAGAACTGGGATACAAACCGGTGCATGATGTATTTTTTGACACTTTATTAATTCCCGTAGAAGTCGATAAAATTCGTCCGGTAGCGGAAACAGCAGGTATCAATTTTAATTATTATCACGGCGATAATTTGGTAGCGGTTTCACTGGACGAAAATACAACGGATGCAGATGTCGAAAACATTTTAAAAATATTTGCTTTTGAAAAAACAATACCGGAAACAAAAGATAACTTTGCTGTTATTCCGGATGAACTCTTACGTACAGATGATTTTATGCAACAACCGGTTTTTAAGGCTTATCAGTCGGAAACCGAAATGATGCGTTATATCAAAAAATTGGAACGCCGTGATTTATCTTTAACCCATTCGATGATTCCTTTGGGTTCTTGTACCATGAAGCTCAATGCTTCTACCGAAATGTTTCCCGTCAGTTGGGATAAATGGAATGGTTTACACCCCTTTGTGCCGATGGACCAAGCAGCCGGTTATCAAGTCGTTATAGAAAATTTAAAAAATTATCTCAAAGAAATCACCGGACTCGATGCAGTGAGTTTACAACCCAATTCCGGAGCAGCAGGCGAATACGCCGGATTGTTAGCCGTTAGAAAATACCACAAGAGCAAGGGAGAAACGCAACGTAATATTGCTTTGATTCCGGCATCGGCACATGGTACCAATCCGGCATCGGCAGTTATGGCGGGACATAAAGTTGTCGTCATAAAAACAACACCCGAAGGTAATATTGATGTTGATGATTTACGTGAAAAAGCCGAATTGTATAAAGACACTTTATCAGTTTTTATGGTAACTTATCCTTCGACACATGGCGTGTTTGAATCGGCTATCAAAGAAATGACCGACATTATACATCAATGTGGCGGACAAGTTTATATGGATGGCGCCAATATGAATGCGCAAGTAGGTTTGACCAGTCCCGGAATCATCGGTGCGGATGTTTGTCATCTTAATCTGCATAAAACATTTGCCATTCCGCATGGTGGTGGCGGTCCGGGTGTCGGACCTATTGCAGTTAAGGCACACTTGGCGGAATTTTTACCGTCTCATCCTTTGATTAAAACCGGTGGTAAAGCCGGAAATGCCGTAGCAGCAGCACCTTACGGTTCTATTTTGGTGAGTTTAATATCATATGCTTATATTAGAATGGCTGGACCGGACGGACTCAAAAAAGCGACAGAATATGCTATACTCAATGCCAACTATCTCGAAGCCTTGCTCAAAGATTATTATCCGGTTTTATATACCGGAGAGCGTGGTAGAGCCGCTCACGAATTTATAGCGGATTGTCGGCCTTTTAAAGACAAAGGCGTTAATGTAATGGATATTGCCAAACGTCTCATGGACTACGGCTATCACGCCCCAACGGTGTCATTCCCCGTTCATGACACCTTGATGATAGAACCGACTGAAAGCGAAAGCAAACAAGAAATTGACCGCTTTGCCGAAGCTATGATCAGTATTTGGAAAGAAATTCAAGACGTTCAACCCGACCAACCGGATAATCCTTTAAAAAATGCCCCCCATACACAAGATATGCTGACAGCTGATGTATGGTTTCACCAATATACCCGTCAAAAAGCGGCATTTCCTTTGGATTTTATTCGAGATAATAAGTTTTGGCCGGCAGTTGCCAGAGTAGATGATGCCTATGGAGACCGCAATTTGCACTGTACTTGCGACCCGATTGAAAAATATATGGAAGAATAAATTAGTTGAAAGTTAAAAGCGATAAAGTAGTAAGTAAAGACGAATTGCATTCGTCTTAAGTGGAAAGCGATAAAGTGGAAAGCGCCAAGTGCGAGTTCAGATATCCGCACTTGGCACAGCATTTGTATTATCAATAACCGGAACTTAAAAAATTATTAAAATGTTAAAATTTCTAATCCGTTTATTATTGGGTATTGCCATTTTTGGTTATCTTTATCAAAAATTTTCTAAAAAGAAAACATTAAAATTAGAAGAAAATAATCAAAATTCAACTTATGAAAAACATTAAGTTACTACTGATTTTATTGATAAGTTTGCAATTATCATCTTGTGCTGAGTTGCAACAAGCCATGAATCAATTACCGCAAGAAGGTTTAAGTAATGCACAGATAGCTTCCGGACTTAAAGAAGCTCTTAACAAAGGTATAGATAAGGAAGTTACCAAACTAATGGCACCGGATGGTTTTTATAAAGACCGGATGGTTAAAATTTTATTACCTCAAGAATTGCAAAAAGTGGATCAAACTTTACGTGATTTGGGTATGGGACAATTGGCTGATGAAGGTATAAAATTGCTTAACTCAGCCGCTTCAGATGCCGTTAAAGAGGCCAAACCCATTTTTGTCGCTGCCATTAAGACTATGACGTTTGATGATGCCAAAAAGATATTGTTAGGTGACCAAACAGCTGCTACCGATTATTTAAGACAAAAAACAGAAAATCGGTTGTATCAAAAATTTAAACCTCAAGTACAACAGTCCTTACATAAGGTAAAAGCAGACGAAGTTTGGACAAAAATTATCAACAAATACAATCAAATTCCTTTTGTTGATAAAGTCAATCCGGATTTAACGGATTACGTTACTAAAAAAGCTATGGCCGGTGTGTTTATAAAAGTAGCGGTAGAAGAGCAAAAAATCAGAACGGATATCAACGAACGGACTTCCAGCTTGTTAAAGAAAGTTTTTGCTTTGCAGGATCATAAATAGTAGCAAATTTTAAGAATTCTAAAAAGCTGTCCAAACGGGCAGCTTTTTTTGTAAAAAACTGACAAAAGAACTCATTTTTATGTATTTTTGATTGTAAATTTGTTGTAAATAATAGCGGTCACTTCGGTATATTTCCGATTCTCATTGGGATCACTTAGTGGACTATGAACCAAAATAAAAGGTGGCTGAGTGCCGAAGCCACCGGAATTAAAGAATTATATAAACTATAAACGATAAATATAATATTCAACATTAACCATATAACCAAATAACCATATAACCAATATAACCAAAAAGATATGAAATACAGAATAGAACACGACACTATAGGTGAAGTTAAAGTACCTGCCGATAAGTATTGGGGTGCACAAACCGAGCGTTCACGTAACAATTTTAAAATAGGTCCGGCGGCTTCCATGCCCCGTGAGATTATCGATGCTTTTGCTATTTTAAAAAAAGCAGCGGCTTACACCAATCACGAATTGGGTGTTTTACCTAAAGACAAACGTGACTTAATAGCCCAAGTAGCCGATGAAGTTTTAGAAGGTAAATTATATGATCAATTTCCTTTAGTTATTTGGCAAACCGGTTCAGGAACACAAAGCAATATGAATTTTAACGAGGTGGTTTCTAATCGCGCTCACGTATTGCAAGGTTATAAATTGGGAGAAGGTGAAAAATACATTCATCCCAATGACGATGTTAACAAATCGCAATCGTCTAATGATACGTTTCCGACTGCTATGCATATTGCATTATATAAGAAAATAGTAGAAAAAACCATTCCCGGTTTAGAATACATGCGTGATGAACTCGCTAAAAAATCCAAAGAATTTACGAAAGTTGTCAAAATCGGTCGTACGCACTTGATGGACGCTACGCCTTTGACATTGGGTCAAGAATTTTCGGGTTATGTTTCTCAACTAGACCATGGCATCAAAGCTTTAAAAAATACCTTGAATCATTTAAGCGAATTGGCTCTTGGTGGCACAGCTGTTGGAACCGGCATTAATACACCAAAAGGTTATGCCGAATTGGTTGCCAAATATATAGCCGAGTTTACCGGTTTACCTTTTAAAACGGCTGAAAACAAATTTGAAGCTTTGGCTGCTCACGATGCCATAGTTGAAACGCACGGCGCACTGAAACAAATAGCTGTTTCAGTTAATAAAATTGCTAATGACATTCGTTTATTGGCTTCCGGACCTCGTTCCGGTATTGGTGAAATTATCATTCCTGCCAACGAACCCGGTAGCAGTATTATGCCCGGAAAGGTCAATCCGACACAAGCGGAAGCCATTACCATGGTAGCGGCACAAATTATGGGAAATGATGTGGCTATAACTGTAGGTGGAACACAAGGACATTATGAACTTAATGTATTCAAACCCATGATGATTTATAATGCGTTACAATCTGCCGATTTGTTAGGTGATGCCGCCGTTTCATTTACTGACAAACTGGTAAAAGGTATTAAACCGAATTATAAACGTATTGAGGAACTTTTGAACAATTCTTTGATGTTGGTCACGGCACTAAATCCGCATATTGGCTATGAAAAAGCCGCCTTAATCGCTAAAACCGCTCATAAAAACGGTACAACACTTAAAGAAGAAGCTGTTAATTTAGGTATTTTAACCCCCGAAGAATTTGACAAATATGTTGTGCCGGAAAAAATGGTAGGTGATATTGATTAATGGCTTTTAAGATAATTTAAAACAATTAAAAAGGTAGCTGCTTAGCAGCTACCTTTTTAATTGTTTTTTTAAGACACTTTATAATTCAGCTGCATATTCAATCATTTCTATAACTTTAGTAGCATAACCGAATTCGTTATCATACCAACTGATGATTTTAAAGAACGTATCATTTAATGGAATACCTGCTTTAACATCAACAGAGGATGTGTGCGTTTCACTGACAAAATCTTGAGAAACGACTTCATCATCTACTACTTGTAATACACCTTTCATATCACCATTAGCCGCTTTTTTCATTGCATTGATGATGGCTTCATAAGAAGTTGGCTTGGCTAATTTTACGGTTAAATCTACTACGGAAACATCAGCGGTAGGTACACGGAATGACATACCGGTTAATTTACCGTTTAAATCGGGAATAACTTTACCGACTGCTTTTGCTGCTCCTGTAGAAGTGGGAATTATATTGTTTATGGCAGCTCTTCCGCGACGCCATTTTTTTGAAGGCGCATCGATAACTTTTTGAGTAGAAGTGGCTGCATGTATGGTGGTCATCAAGCCTTCAACTATACCAAAATTGTCATGTAAGACTTTTGAAATTGGTGCCAAGCAGTTAGTTGTACATGATGCATTGGAAAATATTTTAATGTCTTTGGTCAATTCCGTATGATTAACTCCTTTGACAAACATAGGAGCATCTTTTGAAGGTGCGGATATAATTACTTTTTTAGCACCGGCTTTTAAGTGTTTTTCGGCCAAAGCTTTATCGGTAAAAAAACCGGTTGATTCTACTACAAATTCAACATCAACGGCTCCCCAGTTGATATTTTCGGGGTCACGTTCTTTAGTAACACGAATTTTTTTACCGTTTACAACCAAATGATCGTCATCGACAGACACTTCTCCGTCAAATCTACCGTGAACCGAATCATATTTGAGCAAATATGCCAAATAGTCGGTATCTAATAAATCGTTAATAGCAACTACCTCAATTTTAGGATTTCTAATGGCAGCTCTAAAAGCTAATCTGCCGATACGTCCGAATCCGTTTATGCCAATTTTTGTAACACTCATAATTTTTGTTTTTTAAAATTTATTATTGTATTTTAGGTTGTCAAAATATCACTGATATTTAACAATTCTTTATTAATTGTTCTGTTTAAACTAATGGCATCTTCTAAAGATGTATAAGAAACATGATTATTTCTAAATCCTACCATAATTTTGTTTTGTCCATCTAAAAGAGCTTCTACTGCTTTAACCCCCAGACGACTTGCCAATACACGGTCGAAAGTTGTTGGTGAACCGCCACGTTGAATATGTCCGACAATCACGACACGTGATTCATATTCTTTCAAATTGTCATCAACGTACTTAGCCAGTTCAAAAACATTTTTACCGGTTTTATCGCCTTCAGCCACTACTACTATACTGCTTGTTTTACCGGCACGTTTACTACGACGTAAAGACTCGACCAATTTATCAATACCAATGTTTTCTTCGGGTATCAAAATTTCTTCAGCTCCGCCTGCTATACCACTATAAAGTGCCAAAAAGCCTGCATTTCGTCCCATAACTTCTATAAAAAACAAACGATTATGTGAGCTGGCGGTGTCCCGTATTTTGTCTATGGCTTCGGTTGCCGTATTGCTTGCCGTATCAAATCCGATGGTAAAATCGGTGCCGAAAATATCATTGTCAATAGTACCGGGAATGCCGATAACCGGAAAATTAAATTCTTCGGCAAAGACTTTGGCACCGGTAAAAGAGCCGTCTCCACCTATTACGATTAAAGCGTCAATATTATGTTTTTTTAATTGGTCATAAGCTTTTTTACGCCCTTGTACTGTTCTAAATTCTTGTGAACGGGCGGTTTTTAATATGGTTCCGCCTCTATTGATGATATTACTGACTTTACGGGCATTAAAACG
Source organism: Flavobacteriales bacterium (assembly GCA_026996605.1). Lineage (GTDB taxonomy): Bacteria > Bacteroidota > Bacteroidia > Flavobacteriales > Flavobacteriaceae > WGBX01. Next base: position 26,888 of record JALWLE010000126.1, on the reverse strand, counting down.
TTCTATATCGCCGTCTATCAAACCTTCATAGCCGCGATAAATTCCATAGGGATCCAATTTGTAAAAAACAGCTGTCCTAATGACTGCTCTAATCGCTGCATTCATTCCGGGCGCATCGCCTCCGGATGTCATCACTGCAATATTTTGTATTTGTTTCTTCATTTGTTAATTTTATGCCGCAAGATAATAAATTTGTTAAAAACGGATTTCCTTAATTGATTGACAAAAGTAACTAACTTTATGTAACATGACAAAACAGCTTTGTAAAAATTTAGTTAAGAAATGAGAAAGCTGCCGTTTTAGGCAGCTTTCTTTAATTTTTGATAGTAATAAAAAATTAAAATTCGGGATTAGGTGGACAATTCGGGTTGTTGGCGCGTTCACTATCCGGATAAGGATAGAAATTGTTTACACGTTCTAAACCGCAACGATTCACTTGATTCCAATCGATATTATCTAGGTAATTAGGAAAAAATCGTCTATGTATGGGAAATCTCAGTCCTTCTAAATATAATTCGGCTGCATAATTTCTATAGATTTCATCTAAAACGTCTTGCTGATTTGTAGCATTTCCTGTCCATACACCTAATGAAGCACCAACTCCAAAAGGATCAGCGCTCGATGTTTTGGTTCTTACATCATTAATTAAATTAACGGCTTCTGCCAAGTTGGCTGCACCATTTAACCGCGCTTTGGCTTCTGCTTTAAGCAACATGACTTCTCCGGTTAAATATACAGGAATAGGTGATGAATCGGTTGACCAGAAACCTACAGGATTGTATAAATCATAGCCACAATCAATATCTTGCATGACAACAGTATTTTCCAAATAAAAGTTTACACGATTGTCACCGACATCTAGTGTGTGTACTGATAACATTCCCAGTTGGTCTAAAGGTAAATAATTTAATGAAGCGCCCGGATCTAATATTTGAGCATATATCGGATTTTTAATAGCTCCACCATCATAATCCCATTGTGATTTTGTTGTTAAATCAACAGCATTGGCTTCATCATATGCTTCTTGGTATTGTCCTAATTCCATATAATATCGGGCTTTTAAGATATGAATTACATCTAACACGGAAAAATTTGAAGAAATCAAACCATTGATTAAAGCTGTGGCATTCGCGTTGTTTGTAAAACTTTGTTCAGCATCATTTAAATAATCAATAGCGGTTTGGTATCCGTCTAATCTATCGACAAATTGAGCATTGTTTTCAGCATCATTATCCAAAGTAACTTTTTCCCAGTATTGTGACATATAACCAATGGTCAACCCTTTAAAAAACTTAGCATAAGCTTTATATGCTATGCCTTCGTCAGCATTAACGAAAGTAACTTTATCAATATTAGATAAGATTTTTTCGGCTATGCCACGACTACGATGTAAACCTGACCAAATACCATTGACTGTGGGATTATCATCAGTAATGCCTTTACCACCGTTTGATAATTGGGTTGTTGAAACATATGTATTGGCTCGACCGAATTCTTTGGCAGTTAAGCCGGGACCTTTAATGATATTTTTTAAGGTTGAAGTGGTAAATATTTTGGTCATACCCAAAACAATACCTTGATAAGCTTCAGGTGTTTCGTAGGCAGCCTTTTCAGTTACCTCGTTTTTATCTATAAATTCTTTCTCACAAGCAGACAAGGAAAGAATCAGTAATATTAAAAGACTTATTTTTTTCATTTTTTTCATTTTTTAAAATTTTAATTTTACGCCAAATGTATAAACCTTTGGAATGGGTATATTAGCATAATCTTGAGAACGTGCGCCATTTGATTTTCCCCAAGAATTAACTTCCGGATCATATCCCCAATAGTTATCCCAAGAAATTAAGTTAGAACCGCTCAAGTTAAATTGTATCGATTTAATACCTTTAATCGGTTTGTTCCAGTCATAACTAAGCGAAACATTTCTAAGTTTGACAAATGAACCATCTTCAATATGTGATTCATAAATATAAAAGCGACTACCATACCAGCCGTGTTTACCGGTTTCTAAATCTTCTCCGGCAAATTCCCATCCGGTGAAAATAGCGCCTGTTGAAGTTGATTTGGATTGTCCCATACGTTTATCCCAACTGAAAATATCAAATCCTTGAACGGCATCAATTGAAATATATAAACCGAAATTTTTGTATTTAAAGCTGTTGTTGAAGGATATGATATAATCCGGATTAGGATCACCAATCACTTTTTTCAATTTTGTTCCGACAGGTTGTCCATTACTATCAAATTGTTGTTCGTAACTTTCAGGAAATCCGTCTCCATCTTTATCTATTTGAATACCACGTGCTCTTTGCGGATTACCATTGGCATCTAATACCCAATTGCCATTAGAGTCAGTGGCATAAAAATAGCCATAAAAGACTCCCAAAGGATAACCGTTAGCTGCAATTGAAGTACCATAACCTCCTAAAGTTTTAAATCCACCGGAAATATTTGAAACTTTGTTTTTGTTAGTGGAATAATTAATTGAGGTATCCCAACGGAAAGATTTGTTTTGATAGGGAACTGCTTTTAAGCTAATTTCTAAACCGTCGTTTGTCAATGTTCCTACGTTATCAACTCGTGAATCAAAACCTGATGATGGTGCCATAACAGTATTGAGTAACAAGTCTTTAACATCTTGATGATAAACTGTAAATTCTAATCCGGCTTTACCATCTAAAAATGAAGCATCAAATCCAAATTCAAGTTCACGAGTTACTTCAGGCTTAATATGCTCATTACCATTCTTTGTATTAGGTACGTATATAGTTTGACCTAAATAAGAATCTGAGCTGTATAAAGAACCATATTTTACATTAATATTTGAAGGGCTGGTTAAAGCAGTCATATTTCCGGCTTCACCCCAAGCACCTCTTAATTTAAACGAATTGAAAAATTTTCCTAAAGAATTTTTCCAAAAATCAAAGTCCGATAAAACTAAAGAGCCACTGATTTTTGGATAAAAAGATTGAACATTGTCTCCGAAAGTAGAAGCTTTATCCCAACGCCCCCCTAAGGTTAAATGAAATTTATCGTAAAAATTAAAATGTTGCTGTACCCATGTACCCCAAATGGCATACTCGTATATGGAACTATTAGCAACTATACTATTGGAGCCATTCATAACATCTAAATTATCAAATATAGAGAGTGTTGGATTATGTTGGATGTTATAAAGTTTTTTATTATACAAATACTGATAACCCAATCCGGTAGAAGTTTTAATATCATCGGTAATATTATAATTATAATTAGCTTTAATATGCGAACTTAGGATGTCGTATTTATTTTGGGCAAAACTTAAATCACCATCTTGATCTGCTCCAAATCCGTAAGGAACTTTAAAACGACTGTTAGAACCGGTATGGTCATAACCGAAAATATAATCTATGTTAAGGTTATCCATAGGTTTCATATTAATCGTAAAATTATTAATAATACGATCAATATTTAAGTTAGCATCAATCTTATCTATACTTTCATAAGGATTACCCATCCAACCTAAACTGTTATATGTACCATCCGGATTGACAGGATTGATACTATTGTCTGCAAATAAGATAGATTGTAGTGGAGCATATTTAAAGCTGGAGGCATAAGCATAAGGGATTTCTTTGGTCTTGTTATTTGAATAAATTACACCTAAATTTATTTTAAGCCAGTCCGAAATTTTTTGATTTAATTTCAAATTAATATTTTTTCGGTTGTAGCTGGAATTTCTAATAATTCCTTCATTATCTAAAATCGAACCACTTAATGAATATCGAGTCCAGTCTGTTCCACCACTGACTTTAACATTATTGTATGAACCAAAGGCTTTATGAAAAATATAGCTTTGATAATCATAACGTTTGTCAATAGGAACAGTAATCAAGTTTCCTGTATTTGGATCCGTTTCCCATTTTAATAAAACTTTGTTATAAGGCTTATATTTCCTAATTTGATTAATATTAACACTAGAAGTAACCGTTACGCTAGGTTTTCCGGTTTTACCGTGTTTGGTGAAAATTTGAATAATACCATTACTTGCCATGGAACCGTACATAGCTGAAGCAGCCGGTCCTTTTAAGATTTCAATATGATCTATATCATTCAAATCAATGTCTGATAAAGGATCTGAACTTCCTCCTGAACCAATAGCACTACGGGTATCATTGTTGATAATCATGCCATCAACCATAATCAAAGGGTCAGAACTACCCAATACGGTAGAAGGACCACGAAGACGGATAGAAATACTAGGCGCTACAGAACCGGAATTTCTCATAATACGTGCGCCGGGTAAAGTTCCTTGTAGTGCCTCAGCTGCATTTGAAACCGTACGTGTCCCTATTTTATCCATTTTAACTGTGTTAATCACACTACCTAATTGTTTTTTGGTAACAATACCACTTTGGGCGGTTACAACTACTTGATCTAATCCGAGCGCATCTTCTTTTAAGACAAAATCTAGTTTAGCACCTGTAACAGTTTTAGTTTGTGGTGACATACCTATATAACTTGCTCTGATTTTATCACCTTTTATAGCTTTAATGGTATATTTACCATCAAAGTCTGTTACAGTACCGGTTTGTGTCCCAACGATAATGATTTCGACACCCGGCAAGGGTTCGCCGTTTGAGTCGGTTACTGTACCGCTCACGGATATTTGTGCAAAACTGTTTAAACTACTAAGTAAACCCAGTAGCAAAAACAGTAATTTCAAATTAATTTGTTTTTTCATCATAGTTCATTTTTTAGTTAAGTTAAAATTAAGCTAAAATTAATATTTTTTGTTTAAAAAAAAATCTTACAAGTCTTTTATTTATTTTGTTTTTCACTTTTAGTAATAAAAAAAGTAGATTTGTTCAGAAAAGTTAATATTTTTATAAAAAAAGTAAAAACTGTGCATAAATTATGAGCAAAAAAGGACTAATTACGCCACAATTTTACCGGTTTATAAAAGAAGTTGCGGCAAATAACAACCGAGAATGGTTCAAATTACACAAAGATGTATATGAAAAGGATGTTTTTTATCCATTTAAAGAACTGATCTGTCAAGTGATTGATTTGATGCAGCAAATTGATCCGGCTATTCAAATTGATTACAAGCAAGCAGCCTTCCGGTTTTATCGTGATACGCGCTTTTCTAAAGATAAAAGCCCCTATAAACTATGGATGGGCGCGGCTGTCAGTCGCAATGGGCGCAAAAATACCCGTTATCCTGAAATTTATTTTCAATTCGGACCCGGTGAAAATTTTATTGCCGGTGGCTTATACCGTCCGGATAAAGATACATTATATATTATTAGAGAAAAAATTGCCAAAAATCCGGAAGAATTTGAAGCAATATTACATGATAAGCGAATTCTTAAACAATTTCCGGATGGTTTTAAAGGTGAACGTAACAAACGTTTGCCGGTTAAGCAGTGGCAAGAATTGGCAAAAACCTATCCGTTTTTGTTAAACAAACAGTTTTATACTATTAGGTATTATACTCCGGATGAAATTTTAAATCAAGATAATTTAGCGGTATTTATTGTACGACACTATCAAGCCATGCAAAAATTTAATGAATGGTTGTTGGCATTGTATTAATAAGACTTTTGCAAATTATAAGTATATTTTTTGGAAGCGTTTTGGATAACCAATTTGTAGTTTCCTTTTGGTAAGTGTGTAAAATCGATTTTAAAATGATTTTGTTCAACCTTGTTGTTTTTAACAACTTGATTTTTAGAATCATACAAGATATAGGAAATCTGTTTGGCATCATAAACGTAAGCAAAAAGATGTCCATAAGACCGGTTTGGATAAAGAGTGACATCTTTATAAGCCTTTTTATTTTTTACGACAATAGGTGAAACAGGTGTATCCAAACTTGCTATAATAAGCTCCGCTTCTTGCTGATTATCAGGTGCTTGGTTTTTTGACAACCATAGATTGATATGAATGTAATATTGATTGTCATCTATTAATTGTTTTTCTCGGTGAGACCATCGTGCAATCTCAAAATCGGAATTAGGGGGCATTATATTGTGTCCGTAAAAACTGTTAAAATCAATATGATCAGGCTGCCAATTAATCAAATGAGTGGTATAATCGCCTTGAAGTTTTAAATGAAACCTGTAAACATTGCCGGTTTGTTCCGGTTGCACTACAAATTGTGCATTGGGGGCGTTTTCTTGTCGCCATTTTGAAAATTCAATATCCATTTCTTGATTGTGACCTTTGTAAATAAAAATACCGCCGACTACATTTTTATCTAATAAATCGATACGATTGGCTACATAAAATCTATGAATGCCGTAATGAGTAGGCTGTACACTTCTAACTTCTGCCGCGTACCATTTACCGTTAATTTTTCGCAATTTTAAATGCAAGCGGTTCAGGTCATCGACCCATACGGATTGACTACTGTCTTGCCACAAATTGTTATCGGGATTGCCTTGCCCGGAACGTACATACCAATCAAGACCGGCAAAATGAATGACTCTCAAGGCTTTATTTTGTTGAGCGGTTATCAATGGACTGAAAAAGTATAAAATTAGAATAAGATATAATCGAAACATATGTATATTTGCTACAAACAAAATGCCAAATATATAAAAAATGAATTTATTTTATGCGCCGGATTTAAGCTTTGAAAGTAAAAATTATACCTTTGATAAAGACGAAAGCCGTCATATTGCCAAATCTTTACGTAAAAAAACCGGTGATACATTGTATCTAACCAATGGTTTTGGGGATTGGTTTGAAGCGGAAATAATAACTGCAGACCCTAAGCATACGCAAATTAAAATATTATCGGTTACCAAAAAAGCGCAACGCCCGTACCGGATTCATGTTGCCATGGCGCCGACTAAGAGTAATGAGCGGTTTGAATGGTTTTTGGAAAAAGCCGTTGAAATCGGGATTGATGAAATTACACCCTTGTTAACCCGCTATTCCGAACGTAAAAAAATCAATTTGGCACGCTATGACAAAATTTTAGTGTCGGCGATGAAACAATCCTTGCAGGCGTACAAGCCGCAACTCAACGAGCTGACCCGGTTTGATCGTTTTCTTGAACAAAATTTTGATCATACCCAAAAATTTATAGCATATTGTCAAGCGGATGATGTCTTGTCCGAAAGTATTAAATCACAACCAAATATTTTGATATTGATAGGACCCGAAGGGGGATTTAGCGAAGAAGAAATCCAAAAAGCTCGAGATAAAGGTTTTAAAACCGTTCGTATTTCCCCTAACCGTTTGCGTACAGAAACAGCCGGATTGGTAAGTTTGATGACAGCGCATTTGCAAATGGATAATTTACAGCCAAACAAAAAGCAGATTGACTAAAATCACCAAACCGAATCCCCATAAAACCGGTTTGCGAATTTTCGGGCTTCCCAATGCCATTACATAAAACAGCTTCATCAAATTATTACTAAGCGTTGCAATCAAAACGGCTTTAATCAAGGTAGGCAACAGGATTTGGTATTTTCCCGTAAACAAACTCAACAAAAACGGGTCGATGTCGGTTACCCCGACTATAAAAGATAAAATATGCAAGCCTTCATGTCCGTACCATTGTAAGACATAATACGTTAACAGTGAAAAAAACAAAAACAAAAATGCAAAGAGTAAAGCCGTTTTAAATTCCAAAGGATTTTTGACTTCGGTTTCTTTAAAATCTTGTTTTTCAGACAAATTTTTATCTGCTTTCTTAAATATCAAACCGCCTGCCAAAGCAGATACTGCTGCTAAACCCAATAAGGGTATGCTTAATGCCGTACCGGCTTGTGGGTTAAAAATAAATGCTAAAATCAAGATGCGGATGTACATCATACCGGTGGCTAAAATTATGGCAGCAGCTATTTGATACAGGTCATTGGCATATTTACTTTTTTTAGCCAAAACTACAGCCGTTGCCGTACTACTGTATAAACCGCCGAGCAATCCGGTAATAAACGCGCCTTTGTCAGGAAAAATAAATTTTTTTATCAAATAACTCAAGTAAGAAATGCCGGAAATAGCAACTACGGCAGCCCAAATTTTAAAGGGCGATACCGGAATTTGTTCACTGATAGGTTGATTGGACAATAAAGGCAAAATCACCCCCGAAATCAATAAAAATTTGGCTAGCGTGATAAATTCATTTTCATCAAATTTACCACTGAGTTGCCAAAAAAAGTTTTTTAATTCCACTACAATCAAGACAATCGTTACTACAGCGATGCTCAACCACAGCGGTTTGGTATAAATTAAAGGTGCCAAAGTATAAGTGATTAAGGCGACGAGTATGGTTGTGATGCCGAAACTTTGGTTTTTTATGATTTTATGATGATAGTAGATAGCCAGTAAAATCAATAGCGCTATTCCACCTGCAAGATATAAAATCAGTTGTTTGCCGGACAAAACAAAAAGAATATACCCTAACAGTCCGATAAACAAATGCGTACGGTCCGTGCCAAACAAACTGCCGATTTTGGCTTTAAGATTGTTTTGACGCAATTCTAAGCCGATAGCTAATGAAAAAGCTAAGACCAAAATCAGGTTGATTAAGTCCGGTGATAGATTGATTAAATGGTGTTTAAACATTTTGGTAAACTGATAATTAAAAGTCTGTTTGAATTGTAAAGTTAATAAAAAATAGAGTGTTATTTAATATTTGTTTACTTAATCGTTTTTAAAACAAATTCATAGCCAAAATAAGCTTTACCAAATACAAAATTTAAGATGACTATAAAGTGATAAATAGCCATAAATATCCCGAAAAAAGCAACGAATCTATATAAATTGCTCTTGTCAAAATATGAGAAAAAAAGATACAGTCCCAACAAGAGATACAAAACCGGTTTAAAATATTTATGCTTGAAAATTTCCACTTTTGTTTCAATCTTTATTTGGTATCAAGTCAATAATATCTGAAGCAATCATTGAAAAATCACGATGATTTTCAACATATTTTTCAGCTGTTTGTGCATGCAGATAAACCCCGAGTAATGCTGCTTCAAGGGGCTGATAATTTTGTGCCAACAAGCCCGTAATCATACCTGATAATACATCACCGCTACCGGCAGTTGCCAAAGCGGCATTGGCTACGGGATTGATATAGAAATACTCACCGTCGCTAATAGTTGTATAAGCACCTTTTAAAACTGTGATTACTTGATGCTGTGCCGAAAATGACATGAGTTTTTCTAATTTTTCACTGTCATTTTGCCAATCGCCGACCAATCGTTTAAATTCACCTACATGTGGGGTTAATATGGTGTTTTCGGGTAATAATTTTAACCATTTGGGATGTTTGGCTAAAATATTTAAAGCATCGGCATCGAGTAGAAGGGGCTTGTTATTAGTTTTTAAAAACTGTTTCAATGCCTTTTGGGTTTTGGTTTTGGTGCCTATGCCCATGCCCAATCCGATAGCCGTAATTTTATCAGGAACATTGATTTTTGTTAAATATTTTTTTGAAGCGTCAGTCAGTGTCATTACTTCCGGTACGTAAGTTTGGCTGATCTTATAACCGCAACGAGGCAGGTAATTGGTAACCAATCCGGTACCGATACGTAAAGCTGCTTTGGACGCCAAAACAGGGGCGCCAATCATGCCGTAACTGCCACCGACGATGAGTGCATGACCAAAATTATTTTTGTAACTGAATTTTGAGCGTTTTCTGAGCATGTTTTTTATTGCGGGGGTCAGCATAAAATTTTTGGTAGGTATTTCGGCAATTATGCTTTCATCCAAACCGATATCAACCGTTTCAAAGTTTTTGACATAAGCCGCATTTTCAGGAAAAAAGAAACTGATTTTAGGGAATTGAAAACTATAGACTTTATCTGCTTTGACAATCGGGTCGTCCGGTGTATTGGAACGGTCGGCATATAAGCCCGAAGGTATATCAATACTCAATATTTTAGCACCGGAATGGTTGATAATTTTGATAGCTTTTTGAGCAATACCGCTAGCCGGACGTGATAAGCCCGTACCGAAAATAGCATCAATAATAATTGCATTATCATCGATTTTCAAGTCTTGGTTATCGGAAAAATCCAATATTTTAACCGGTAAATTTTGCAGTTTGGCTAAATTGCTTTCAAAATCAGGCGAACCGCTTTTTGAAAACGGCACGATGACACAAGTAACATTATAAACCGGCTGCAACAGGCGCGCCAACACCAAACCATCGCCACCGTTGTTGCCTTTGCCGCAGAAAACATAAATGTTTTTTTCAAATGCTAGGGCTTTAACGAGCTGTTTATGCAAGTTATTAACCGCTCGTTCCATCAAAGCTTCGGAAGTGAGCTTTTGTCTGATAATAGTTTGATTATCAATTTCTTTGATTTGTTTTGCCGTAAATAATTTTTGAAACATCGGTTTAAGTTTGAAATCTTGATTATTTTTGCTAAAAATACAAATAAATGACACAACAACCAAGAATTGTTTTTATGGGGACGCCCGAATTTGCCGTGGCGACTTTACAAAAGTTGATAGATGAACATTACAATGTTGTCGGCGTGATAACTGCACCCGACAAACCCGCAGGACGTGGTAAAAAACTGCGTAAAAGTGCCGTAAAACTTTTTGCCGAACAGCACGGTTTACCGGTATTGCAACCTGCGAATTTAAAATCGGACGAGTTTAACAAGCAACTGCAAGCCCTAAACCCTGACTTACAAATCGTAGTAGCCTTTAGAATGTTACCCGAAAAAGTTTGGCGTTTACCCAAATTAGGCACTTTTAATCTGCATGCTTCTTTGTTGCCTGACTATCGCGGGGCGGCACCTATCAATTGGGCAATTATCAATGGCGAAACCCAAACCGGCGTGACTACTTTTTTTATCGATGATAAAATCGATACCGGTGAAATTATTTTACAAGAAACAGTTCCGATTGCACCTGACGATAATGCCTCATCGTTACATGATAAATTGATGCAAACCGGTAGTGATTTGGTTTTAAAAACGGTTGATTTGATTGCGAAAGGAAATGTTATGACACAACCACAACCCAAAATCGATGTGCCAAAAAAAGCCCCGAAATTACATGCAGACAATACGAAAATTAATTGGCAAGATACAGCTGAAAATATCCATAATTTAATTCGCGGTTTATCCTATTATCCGGGTGCTTGGACGACTATCAAAATACAAGATAATGATCCCAAAAAATTGATTATCTACAAAAGCAGATTTAAACATGCTAAACAAGATGAACCGGTCGGCAATATCACAGCCGGTAAAAAAGAATTGAAAATAGCGGTTAAAGACGGTTATATTTATCCCGAAATAGTCAAATTACAAGGTAAGAAAATGATGGATGTAGTGTCGTTTTTGAATGGGATTCGGGATAAAAAAACATTGAAATTAGCGTTGTAAAATTTTAATTTTTTATTAACAACAATTATTTAAAATTATTTGTAATTTTACAATGATAAATTATATCAAATTTTATGGAAGAAAAATATACTAAAACACTCAAAAAAATTATCCTGAAAAGTCGGGATTTAGCATATAGAAACGGCAATAAATTTGTGGGAACCGAGCATTTGGTATATGCACTTCTCAATTCCGAAGAGAATAAATTGACTCGTTTATTGAAGGAAGAGTACGATTTGCCAATGGAACGTTTGTTAATGAAAATAAGGCAGTTAATACCTGTGAAATCAGATATAAATTTAACGGTTCAGGATAAATCCGTAATTACTTTAACACATCAAGCGTCAAATGCTTTAAAGCGTTCATTTTTGCTATCCAAAACTTTTAAAGAAGACGAAATCAATACGGCACATTTGTTTATGAGTATTCTTTACAATGAAGAAGATCCGGTCACCCGTATTTTTAATCGATATGATTTGGAATATGAAGATTTAAAAATAGTCTATCAAGATTTGTTTATTGATAATGTCAATAAAGAAGAATTTTTTGAAGATAATCCGTTTTCAGACTTGCCCAGAGATGAAGCTGACAATCCATTCGGTGGCAGTGGTGAAGGGTTTGGCGAAGAAAAACCTTTTGGTAGTCGTCCTAAAAAACGACAAAACAAGTCTAAAACCCCTGTTTTGGATAATTTTGGTCGTGATTTGACTAAGTTGGCTACAGAAGGTAAACTCGATCCGGTCGTCGGACGTCAAAAAGAAATTGAACGTGTGTCACAAATATTAAGCCGTCGCAAGAAAAATAATCCTATTTTGATTGGTGAACCCGGTGTGGGTAAATCCGCAATCGTTGAAGGATTGGCTTTACGCATTGTACAAAAAAAGGTTTCTCGTGTACTGTTTAATAAACGAGTTGTTGCCTTGGATCTAGCTAGTTTGGTAGCCGGTACCAAATATCGTGGTCAGTTTGAAGAACGTATGAAAGCATTGATGAACGAACTCGAAAAAAACAAAGATGTTATTTTATTTATCGATGAAATTCATACCATAGTCGGTGCCGGTGGTGCGCAAGGCTCATTAGACGCTTCCAATATGTTTAAACCGGCATTGGCACGAGGTGAAATTCAAACGATTGGTGCCACAACATTGGACGAATACCGTCAATATATCGAAAAAGACGGGGCTTTGGCACGCCGTTTTCAAATGGTTTTGGTCGAACCTACCAGCGTAGAAGAGACCATTCAAATTTTGCACAATATCAAGGATAAATACGAAAGTCATCACAATGTCAATTTTACCGATGATGCCATTGAAGCCGCCGTCAAATTGACCAACCGTTATATGACTGACCGCAACCTGCCTGACAAAGCCATCGATGCCATGGATGAAGCCGGCTCTCGTGTGCATATCACCAATATTGTCGTGCCTGAATATGTTTTGTCTTTGGAAAATAAATTGGAAGAAGTCAAAGATAAAAAACAACAAGCTGTTAAAGCGCAACAGTTTGAGTTAGCTGCCAAATATCGCGATGATGAAAAATATGTCGAAAGTCAACTCGTTAAAGCCCAGGAAAAATGGCAAGAAGAAATGAAAGATTTGCGTCATACGGTAGGCGAAGAAGAAGTGGCTGATGTGGTTTCTATGATGACCGGTATTCCTGTCAATAGAATTGCACAAGCAGAAACTTCCAAATTGAAAAATTTGAGTCAGATTCTTAAATCAAAAGTTATCGGACAAGACGAAGCCGTTGAAAAAGTAGTAAAAGCCATTCAACGAAACCGTTTAGGGCTGAAAGATCCGAACAAACCCATTGGTTCTTTTATCTTTTTAGGACAAACCGGTGTTGGTAAAACACAATTGGCAAAAGTACTAGCCAAAGAACTCTTTGACAATGCCGATGCGCTGATCCGTATTGATATGAGTGAATATATGGAAAAATTTGCTTTATCGCGCTTAATCGGTGCGCCCCCCGGGTATGTCGGTTATGAAGAAGGTGGACAACTGACCGAAAAGGTACGCCGTAAACCCTATTCTGTTGTCTTGTTTGACGAAATTGAAAAAGCACATCCGGATGTATTTAATATGCTCTTGCAAATCTTAGATGAAGGATTTATCACGGATAGTTTAGGACGTAAAATTGACTTTAGAAACACGGTTATCATTCTTACGTCTAATATAGGAGCCAGACAACTTAAAGATTTTGGACAAGGGGTCGGATTCGGAACCAGTGCTAAATTATCGCAAGCAGACGAACATGCTAAAAGCGTAATAGAAAAAGCTTTGAAAAAAACTTTTGCACCCGAGTTTTTGAACAGAATTGATGATATTATCATCTTTAATGCTTTGGAAAAAGAAGATATTCATAAAATTATCGATATCGAACTTGAAAAGGTTTATAAACGTATCAAAGAATTGGGTTATGATTTTACTATGACTGATAAAGCCAAAGATTTTATTGCTGAAAAGGGTTATGATAAACAATATGGCGCCCGTCCGTTGAATCGTGCTATTCAAAAATATGTTGAAGATGCCTTGGCTGAAGAAATTTTGGAAGATCACGTTAATGAAGGTGATACCGTTATTATGGATTATAATAAGAAAGATGACAAATTATTTTTCAAAATAAAACATCCTAAAAAGGATAAAAGTCAAGAAAAAGATGAGAATGAAAGCGTTTGATAGTTGTAATAAGTAGTTTATAATCAGTAGAGGCGTTTTGTTTAAACATTAATTTTTTAATAAAAAAAGACCTAGCAGGTTTTCAAAACCTACTAGGTCTGAATATTTTCAGCCCCTGTAGTTCAATGGATAGAATAGCGGTTTCCTAAACCGTAGATCCAAGTTCGACTCTTGGCAGGGGTACAAAAAAAATCCGACGATTGAAATTATATACAACCGCCGGAAATATACTGAAACTATTATGAAAAACTAAGGCTTTTTAAAATAAGTCAAATACAAACTCTGCATTTTGCAAGCCAAACAATAATTGAAAATCAAATCCAGTGAAATGGCAAACATAAACATGCAAATAAATAGATGAGAGACTAATTCAAAACCAAGAAGATGAAACAAACAGATGCTAAATGTAAAAATTAATCCTACTTGAGCGGCAATCTTTTTAGATGCAGCATTAACTAAAACCGGTTTTAAGGGTGTAATTTTCAATATAGCGGTTAAAAAATTGCACAAAGGACTGTATTTTATTCCTGCAAAAACGCGAATTAAAAAATCTAAACTAATCAAATACATTGCCCAATATTGTCCGGTAAGCAAAGTATATGATAAAACAGTTAAAACTATACCGCTGTATGCTTTAATCAAATTTTTATTAACTTGGTGATAAGATACGGGACAAGCTTTAATTTTATTACCTTGTCCAAATTTATTGTATGTAAAATGCCTATTCATATTTTTTTATAAAATTTTTTGATATAATACTTACATATTTAACCGCATTGTAACTTTTGTTGCAAAGTTAAAAAAATTTTATATTATGATTTACAAAAAATAGAGATTTTTTTTCAATTGAATTTTAAGCTGATCTTAAGCAAAAAGCAAATCCACCAAACTATTTTTGCTTAAAATATTTTAGAATGTTAAACAAAATTATTCAATTCAGCTTAAACAATAAACTCATTGTTGCTTTATTTACCTTGACTTGGATTGGTTACGGTGTTTATACCTTGACACAAATTCCCATTGGTGCGGTGCCGGATATTACCAACAACCAAGTGCAGGTCATTACCACATCACAAGATTTATCAACCCAAGATGTAGAACAATTTATTACATATCCTATCGAATTGGAATTGTCAAATTTGCCCGGGGTTAAAGAAATCCGGTCGGTTTCAAAATTCGGATTATCGGTGGTAACGGTGGTATTTGACGATGATATAGGCACCTATTTACCGCGCCAATTGATAGCCGAAAAACTCAAAAATGCCGAAGAAATGATTCCTAAAAAATTCGGTACGCCTTTTATGGGACCTATCACTACCGGTTTGGGTGAAATTTATCAATATATATTAGATGTCAAACCCGGTTACAAAGACCGGTATTCCATAACGGATTTGCGCACCATACAAGATTGGATTGTCAAGCGACAGCTATCCGGTATTCCGGGTGTAGTCGAAGTCAATACTTGGGGCGGTTATTTGAAACAATACGAAGTTGCGGTCAATCCGGACCAATTGCGGTCGATGCACGTCAATATTACCGAAATTTATAATGCGCTTGAAAAAAACAATGCCATAGCAGGCGGCAGTTATATCGAAAAAAATAATGAAAGTTATTTTATTCGTGCCGACGGACAAGCCAAAACTATGGAAGATATCAACAATATTGTCGTTAAAAATGTCAATGGCGTGCCTGTTTTGATACGGGATATCGCCACCGTGCAATTTGGACATGCCAATCGTTTCGGTGCCATTACCGGAAACGGTGAAGGCGAAAAAGTAATGGGACAAATTATGATGCTCAAAGGTGCCAACTCAAAAAAAGTTACCGAAGCCGTTCACGAAAGAGTTGCCGAAGTGCAAAAACATTTACCCGAAGGCGTTTATATCAATCCGTTTTTAGAACGTGGCGAACTAGTCGGAAAAACCACATTTACTATAGCCGAAAATTTGATTTTGGGCTTTATCATCGTATTGGGTATTGTTTTTCTGTTACTCGGTAATTTCCGTTCAGGACTAATCATTGCTTCGGTTATACCATTATCCTTATTGTTTACCATATCCATGATGTATTTGTTTGGTATCGATGCCAACTTGATGAGTTTGGGTGCTATCGATTTCGGGATCATCATTGACGGGGCGGTGATTATTGTTGAATTTATCAGTTTGCAACTGCTTTTAAAATGGAAACGTGTCAGTTCCTTGCCTAAGGACGAACGCCAAGATGTTGTGGATCAAATCACTTACAAAAGCACCAAAAAGATGATGGGCGCCGCTATTTTCGGACAGATTATCATTCTTATTGTGTTTATTCCGATTTTGAGTTTAACCGGCGTGGAAGGCAAAATGTTTAGACCAATGGCATTGAGTTTTTCATTTGCACTTATCGGTGCTATGATACTCGGACTGACCTATGTGCCGGTAGTGTCTTCGGTATTTTTAAAACCTTTAAAAAATCCGAATAATTTTTCAACCCGCTTGATTAACAAATTAAAATCTTGGTATCAACCGGCACTATATCAAGCACTAAAATATAAAAAAGCTGTTTTAAGCATATCTGTTATCTTATTGATTATCACTATTTATACCTTTGGCAAAATGGGCGGCGAATTTGTGCCGACACTCGATGAAGGCGATTTT
The DNA here is from genome assembly GCA_026996605.1 of Flavobacteriales bacterium. Classification (GTDB taxonomy): domain Bacteria; phylum Bacteroidota; class Bacteroidia; order Flavobacteriales; family Flavobacteriaceae; genus WGBX01. Next base: position 10,229 of record JALWLE010000126.1, on the reverse strand, counting down.
GTGATTCAACCGGTGCTTAAAACCGGAACATCGCTAGGTAAAACCATTGAAACCACCACGAAAATCGAGAAAATCTTATTGGATAAATTTCCCGATGAAGTGCAACAAGTGGTCAGCCGGATAGGTGCGGCAGAAGTGCCAACCGACCCGATGTCAATGGAAGATTCGGATATTATCATCAAATTAAAGGACAAAAAATATTGGAAAAAAGCCGATACCAAAGATGAATTGGCTAATCAGTTTAAAAAAGCTTTGCAGGTGATTCCGGGCATTGAATACGAATTTACCCAACCCATAGAAATGCGTTTTAACGAATTGATTACCGGGGTGCGTTCCGACTTGGCTATCAAAATCTACGGTGAAGACCTAAACATCTTAAACCGTAAAGCCCAACAAGTCAAAAAAATGATAGAAAAAGTCCCCGGCGCTGCCGATATCAGTGTTGAAAAAGTCGAAGGGCTACCGCAAATCAAAATCAGTTATGATAAAAACCATCTTGCTAAATACGGACTCAATGTCGATGAAATAAATCAAGTAGTGGCAGCCGCTTTTGCCGGACTCAAAGCCGGTGATATTTTTGAAGGCGAAAAAAAGTTTGATTTAGTTGTGCGGTATAATCAGAAATATAAGAAAGACTTGAACGATGTTAAAAACATCAGTGTTTTGCTTCCCAACGGTAATAGTATTCCGCTGAGCGAAGTGGCACACGTTACTTATGACAAAGGACCGGCAAAAATATCGCGTGACGATACCAAACGCCGCATCGTTATTGGGGTAAATGTGCGTGATAGAGACTTGGAAAGTGTCGTCAAAGATGTGCAAAAAATCATCGATCAAAAATTAAAATTGCCCGCAGGCTATTACGTAACTTACGGTGGTCAGTTTGAAAACTTACGCGCTGCTAAAAAACGCCTTTCTATTGCTATTCCTATTTCTTTATTGTTGATTTTCATACTGTTGCACTTTGCTTTTCATTCCATCAAAGAAGCTATTATGGTCTATACGGCTATTCCGTTGGCAGCAATAGGCGGTGTTTTTCTGCTTTGGTTGCGCGATATGCCGTTTAGTATCTCGGCAGGTGTCGGTTTTATAGCTTTATTTGGTATTGCCGTATTAAACGGAATCGTGTTGATAGAACATTACAAAGAGTTGAAAAAACACACATACGATAATCTAAAAGACTTGGTTGTAAAAGGTACAACCGAGCGCTTGCGTCCGGTGTTATTGACAGCTGCCGCAGCCGCATTGGGCTTTTTCCCTATGGCATTCTCGCAATCTGCCGGTGCCGAAGTGCAACGTCCTTTGGCAACGGTTGTGATAGGTGGTTTGTTTACTTCAACCTTTTTAACCTTGTTTGTATTACCAATTTTATACATTATGTTTGATAAACCTTTGAAAGTGAAATCATTTAAACGAAAAACTTTTCTCTGGCTCGTTTTACCGCTGATTATATTAACAGGACAGGCTCTTAAAGCACAAAAACAGCAAGTCAGTTTACAAGAAGCCATAACAATCAGTTTAGAAAATAACAGCAACATACTTGCCGGGGATAAAGAAGTCTTGGCAAGTAAAAGTCAAATAAAAACGGCTTTTAATCTGCCTAAAACCGATGTCTATTATGCCACTGATGAAAATAATACCGGTCTGAACGGCAATCCGTTAAAGATTATCGGCATACAACAACAGCTCGATTTTCCGGGTGTTTATATGGCTCAAAAAAAATTATTTAACGAAGAATACCGGACAACACAATTAAAACTCAGTATTCGACAACAAGCCTTAAAACAAGCTGTGGCAATGACTTATGAAGATATTTTATATGTCAAAGAACGGCTGAAAATATTTGAAGAACTTAAAAACAAATATCAAAAATTTGCCAAAGCAGCAGCTCTAAAACTAAAAACCGGCGAAAGCACAGAGCTTGAAAAATATACTGCCGATGCCAAATATCAAGCTATTTTAACCGAAATAGCGCAGATGCAAAAAAGCTTAATGAGTTTGCAGCAAAGTTTTAATTTGCTACTGGGCGCAAAAGAATTGCATTATGATGTAGCCGAACAAAACCTGCAAGCTTTGGATTTTAAAATTAATCCGGAAGTGGTAACCCCCTATTTAAAATTAGCGGAACAATCCACTAAAATTGCCAAAGCCAAACAAAAGCTTGAAAAAAACAAACTTTTACCCGACTTTAATTTTGAATTGTATCAAGGTAAAACGGATTTTAGTGCCAATGAATCTTATTTGGGTTTTTCGGTCGGCATCAGCATTCCCTTATTTTTTGGGGTACAAAAAGCCAAAATTAAACAAGCCGGTTTGCAATATCAAGCTGCCGAGCTGCGCCAAGCCTATCAACAACAAAACTTGGCAACCAAACAGCAAAATTTACAAAACGATATTGCCAAATATCGCGAACGTATTAATTATTACGAAAAAACCGGACAAAAATTAGCCGGCAAAATTTATGACATGGCGCAAAAAAGCTATACAGCCGGCGAAATCAACTATTATCAATACCTGCAAAATTTGCAAATAGCAACCGATATACAACTCAAATACTTAGACGATTTAAAAAACTATAATCAAAAAGTGATTGAATATCAATATTTTGTCGATGAATAAATTAAAACAATAATATGAAAGCAGATGTCATTTCGAAGGAGTTTACGACTGAGAAATCTCAATAAAAAATAAAATTTAGAAAGATTTCTCACTACGTTCGAAATGACAGCGATGTCATTCCGACAGAGCGAGGTCGAGCGACTAGGAATCTCAATAAACCATTCACCAAATAATCATATAAAAATGAAAACATTACGAATTGCCATTTTACTAAGCATATTGACAGGGTTAAGCATTTCTTGTCAAGAAAAACCAAAACAACAAGTTACAGAAACCAATAATGAACAACAAGATAATGACCATAAAGATATCATTGTCATCAGCAAGAAACAATTTAAAGCCAATGATATGACCATAGGTCAAGTGGTGATAGATACTTTTTACCAAAAAGTAACGGCACAAGGCGTGCTTGACGTGCCGCCTTCAAACAAAGCGGTTGTCAGTAGTTTTTTGCCCGGAAAAGTCAAAAATATCAAATTGATTGTAGGGGATAAAGTGCGTAAAGGGCAATTATTGGCACAAATAAGCGATCCGGAATATCTCAAAATACAGCAAGATTATATCCAAGCCAAAGAAAATTTGGACTATCAAAAACAAGAATACAACCGGCAAAAGGAATTGGCAAAAGAAGGCATCACTTCTCAAAAAAAATGGCAAGAAACCCAAAGACAATATCGCTCTGCCAAAGCCCGCTACTACGGTTTGTTAGAACAACTTAAAATGTTGCGCATCAATCCGAAAAACGTAGAAAACGGGATCTTGTCTGCCACTACCAACATATACGCCCCCATTAGCGGCTATATCTCAAACCTTTATGTTACGGAAGGAAGCGCCGTTGGCGAACAAGATAAAATTATGGAAATCATCAACAACGATCATATCCATTTGGAACTGCAAGTGTTTGAAAAAAACATTATGAAAATCAAAAAAGGGCAAAAAATTATTTATAAAGTACCGGGACTTGAAGGGCAAACTTACAAAGGTTATGTCAAATTAATCGGTCGTGAAATCAATCCCGATACCCGTTCCATATTGGTGCACGCTCATTTGGAAGAACCACATCCGAAATTTATTGCCGGACTTTATGTAGAAGCCAAAATATTGACGGAACAATTTCCGGGCTTATCGGTGCCTGATACGGCTATTATCAAAGATAGTGATGAAGTTTATGTGTTAAAACTCATCAAAATGGATAATGAAGATTATGAGTTTGAAAAAGTACCGGTAAAAATTGTAGAAGAAAACGCACAAAAAATTCATATTGACAGCAAAACCTTATCAAAAGGTGATAAAATTTTATCAAAAGGCGGCTTTTTCTTGATTGGCGGTGGTGAAGGTGGTCATGAACACTAATTTTGTTGAAATAATTACTATCTTTACATTCCCGTTATCTAAAATAACCATATCAACATATAACCAAATAACCAAATACTTCAAGTGATTCGTAAAATTATCAGTCCTTTTCAAAAATTTATCAAAGCCGAAAGTTTAGCCGGTTTCTTATTATTTGGCGCAACCATTCTCGCCTTAATTATGGCAAATACTTCTTTCAGTGATGTGTATTTAACCATAAAACAATTTCCTATTGGGTTTTCTTTTGGTGATTTCGAATTGAAAAAACCCTTAATCTTATGGATTAACGACGGTTTAATGGCTATTTTTTTCTTTCTGATAGGGCTGGAACTAAAAAGAGAATTGCTTATTGGCGAACTAAATAGTTTAAAAAAAGCGGCTTTTCCGTTTATGGCGGCTTTGGGTGGCGTCATTATGCCCATTGTTTTGTTTTTGATGATCAATCAGCAGCCCGATACAAGCAAAGCATGGGGAATCCCAATGGCAACGGATATCGCCTTTGCACTTGCCGTTTTAATGTTACTTGGCAAACGGGTGCCACTCAGTTTGAAAATCTTTTTAACGGCTTTTGCCATTATCGACGATTTGGCTGCCGTTCTGGTGATTGCCCTATTTTACAGTCAACATATTTATTGGGAATTATTAGCTTATGCCTTGGGATTAATCGGCTTATTGGCTTGGTTTTATCACAAAAAATCATTTCGGATTGATATGGGCTTATTTATAGCGATCATTGTCTGGATTTTATTTTTAAAATCCGGTATCCATCCTACAATTGCCGGTGTCTTGCTGGCTTTTACAATCCCTATTAAAAAGAGAATAAATATAGGGGCTTATGTTGAAAAACTCAATTATGTCAGTCAAAATTTGTTGACGAAAACCAATCCGAAACCGGCTTACATCTTGAATAAGGACGAAATGAATTGCATCAATTATTTAGGCAACGCCACAGCCGAAGTGCGTTCGCCCTTACAATATTTGGAAGAGAAATTACACAGCTTAATCGCTTATGTTATTTTACCGGTTTTTGCTTTTGCCAACGCCGGCATTAACTTTACATCTGGTTTAGAGTTAAACACTGCTTTGGTAATGAATATTGCCTTGGCACTTTTTATCGGAAAATTATCCGGAATCAGTTTATTTACATTTGCAGGCGTAAAATTAAAACTTATCAAACTACCCGACGATTTAAATTATAAACACATCATCGGGATTGGCGCCATAGCAGGCATCGGATTTACAATGTCCATTTTTATTGCCAATTTGGCTTTTCAAGGCAACGAATTTTTGATCAATTCCGCCAAAATCGGGATTATAATCGGTTCTTTAACTGCCGGATTGATTGGCTATTTGATTTTAAGGTTTACCGGTAAACTTTAGCAGAGTTTTTAGTAAATACCAAAAAAATAATCATCAAATTGAGATTTCTCACTAGTGTTGTGTCAGGTATATTATGACGTATAAGTCGAAGCTATTTTTGTCGAGAACAAAGCATATAATTTTCAACATAGCCGTAGCTATGGTTAAAATTATTAATGCAGTTATCGGCAAAAAGAGCGAGCGCTTGGTATGACAATAATATACTTGACACGACACTAGGTTCGAAATGATACATACCGTAGTTTCCTATTTGATTCCTTAACTTTTCGTATTTTAGCAAAAAAAATAAGAATTATGGCAGCAACACCATCCAATATGCTTCCTTTGGGAACCAAAGCACCGGATTATAAATTGTACGATACTGTTTCGGGCAAATATCTGACTTTTAACGATATTAAAGGCGAAAAAGGCACCGTCGTTATGTTTATATGCAACCATTGTCCTTATGTGTTACATGTTAATAATCAAATAGTTAGTATTGCTAATGATTATCAAAACAAAGGCATTGGTTTTGTAGCTATCAGCTCTAATGACGTGGATAATTACCCGCAAGATGCCCCGGAATTGATGACCGAACAAGCCCAAAAAGTGGGTTATACGTTTCCGTATTTATATGACGAAACTCAAGAAACCGCAGAAGCGTATCAAGCAGCTTGTACCCCTGATTTTTATGTATTTGATGCCAATGACAAACTGGTGTATCGCGGTAGAATGGACGAAAGCACCCCGAAAAACAATCTGCCTAATGACGGCAAAGATTTACGCAAAGCATTAGATTATGTATTAGAAGGTAAAATCATTCCCGACGAAGATCAAAAACCGAGTATCGGTTGCAATATCAAATGGAAAAAACCACCAAGTATTGATTTGCAAGAAGTAAATATCAAACTTTAAGCATTCTATTTTTACGGAAAAATACACATCAGACACCGGCATTAGTCAACCAAATAATTAATAACTGTAGCCGCTGCATGCAAGCCAAAAAGTGCCGGCATGTATGATATAGTGCCGTAGTGTGATTTTTTAAAATCCGTATTGTCTGTCATTTGTAAGCTGTCGGTATTTTGCAATTCGGTTGAGAAAACACATTTTACGCCTTTTTGAATACCCTGTTTTCGCAAGCGCTTGCGAATCACTCTGGCTAAAAAATCATCGCGTGTTTTGGAAATATCGGCAACTTTGACTTTGGACGGGTCCATCTTTCCACCTGCCCCCATAGCCGAAACAATTTTGATTTTTTTGCGTTTGGCTGCCAAAATCAAATATATTTTGGGTGATACGCTATCAATCGCATCAATAACATAATCGAACTTTGCACTTGATACCAAATCTTCAAACCCATCCGGCTCTATAAATTTATTGATAAGGTGTAATTTAAGTTCCGGATTAATATCTCGTAATCTATCGGCAACTACTTCTGTTTTTGGGCGTCCTATAGTAGAATGCAGCGCCGGTAATTGGCGGTTGATATTGGTTATATCCACCGTATCCCCATCGACCAAAGTCAGCTGTCCGACACCGCTACGCGTAAGAAATTCGGCAGCAAACGACCCGACACCACCAAGCCCAACTACTAAAACATGAGCTTGCTGTAATTTTTGAAGTCCGGCTGTTTTTAATAACAAAGCTGTTCGTTCCCGCCACATAATCTACTTAAAAATGACCTTCTCTTTGTACTAATTCTTTGACTTTTCTGAATAATGACGATGAAAATACAAAATCATTCAAATCGGGATTATCCGTAAAAAATATTTGTGATTTATCACCTTCCCATTGCTTATAACCATCTTTAAGCAAAATGATTTTTTCTCCGATTTCCATAATCGAATTCATATCATGTGTATTGATAACCGTAGTCGTATTGTAACGAACGGTCAAATCATGAATCAAATTGTCAATAATAATAGCTGTTTTAGGGTCTAATCCGGAATTGGGTTCATCGCAAAATAAGTATTTGGGATATAACACAATTGCTCTAGCTAAAGCAACACGTTTTTGCATGCCACCGGATATTTCGGCAGGGTATTTATCGTTGACGCCTTCCAAATTAACTTGTTCCAAAACTTCATTGACCCGTTTCTTTTTCTCTTCCGGTGACATAGACGTAAACATACGCATCGGAAATTTAATATTCTCTTCTATCGTCATAGAATCAAATAAGGCATTACCTTGAAAAACCACCCCAACTTCTTTACGAATTTGTCTTTGTTCGTCTAATGATAATTGATTCCAAATACGTCCATCAAAGGAAATAACCCCTTTATCGGGTTCGATTAAACCCAACATGCTTTTTAAGAAGACGGTTTTTCCCGAACCGCTTCGCCCTATAATCATATTGGTTTTTCCGGTTTCAAAAACAGCCGAAATACCTTTTAAAACCGGTTTGCCATCAAAAGCTTTATATAAATTTGTTACTTCAATCATCTAGCCTAATAATAGTTGGGTTAATATATAATTGAAAATAATGATATTGACACTGGTCCAAATCACCGCTTGCGTTGCCGCCCGTCCTACTTCAAGTGAGCCACCTTTGACGTAATAGCCGTAATAGGAAGGAATAGTGGCTATAAAAAAAGCAAAAACCAAAGTTTTGATTAAGGCATAAACGACATCAAAACTGTCAAAAAGATATCGAATCCCCTTTAAATAATCATAAGATAACACCATACCGGTCATATTTCCGACCACCCAACCGCCAAAAACACCGAGAAACATACTGATAACTATCAAAAAAGGATAGAACGTCACCGCAGCAACAACTTTTGGCAAGACCAAATGATTCAACGAATTAACCCCCATGACATCTAAAGCATCAATTTGCTCGGTTATACGCATAGTACCTATAGTCGAAGCGATATAAGAACCGACAATACCGGCTAAAATAATAGAAATAAAGGTCGGGGAAAATTCTAAAATAATAGATTTAATCGTGGCATAGCCGATATATAACTTGTCAATCAACGGATTATTCAAGTTTCTGGCAGTTTGAATGGTTACAACCCCACCTATAAAAAACGAGATAAAACTAACCAAACCAATGGATTTGATGCCCAAGTCTTCAACTTCCTTAAAATAATTTTCCCAAAATATTTTGGGTTTTTGCGGTTTTTTAAAGACTTGCTTGAGCATCAAGCTGTATTTACCTATGGTTTCCAAATACTTCATTAAAGATATTTTTAGCTAAAATAGAAAAAATCAAGCATTATCAGCAAGTTTATCACACAAAAATATATTTGATGATAGTATCATTTAAAAAAAAAGACCGTCACTGTAAAGGTAACGGTCTTGGTATTTTTATTTAAAAAATTGATTAAGCTTTTTTCTTGCTAACCAATTCAATAACACGGTCGGCTATTTTGTCTTGAATACCTTGATTTAAGTGACTGGTAAAACCAACACATGAGTTATTAATTTCCCCCAAAACATAAGTATCGTTACCGTTTTCGTCCCAGTCGAGCATAAAATCTGCCGTCCAAATCAGGGGCGCATCGTGGTTACCTAATTTTGACATGATTTCAGGCAAACGACCGATAAACATATCGACTAATTCTTTCCATTCTTCAGGGCGGTCATAAGTGTATTTGGCACCTGAAAACAAGGTAGCGGAAAAAGCATCGGCACTGTCAGCCGGTTTTTTATGCACCACAAAAATGGGTTCTTCGCCAACCATCAAAATACGTATCTCACCTTCTTTGATCCGCGGCATAAAACGCATATCGACCAACATACCGTTATCACCGACAATATATTGAGTCGCAAATTCCATAAAATCTTCCAAAGTGCGATATTCTACATGGTTATCTTTAGCTTCGGTCAATTTGAGTTTGGTATCAAGCGGCAAAGTATCACCGGGTTTGTAAGGACGTTCATCTATGACTTGTACACGCCAAATACCTTCACCGGTAGAACCGCGATTTTGTTTTAAAACGCGCTCACCGAATGAGATACTTCTCGGAAAAGTTTTCTTAAATTCTTCAACAGTATAATAGGCATAAGTATCTTCGGGGACTAAACCCGTACCGACCAATTTAACCAAAGCATCTTTGGCGCCTAAGTCTTGCATCACATCGGGATGTGAAAACCCTTCCAAACCGGCATCGGATAATTTACGCAAGGTCTCAAAAAAAATTTTTTCACCCGCCGGAATCGTTCCCGGATTGACACGGGTGATATAAGCATCATAACGATTTTTGGCATAATCGTAGATTTTGTCTGCCCATTCGTCTCTAAATTTTAAAATATCGACATCCCAACCGCGTTCGCGCAAAGCATTGGCAATGGGAATGGTATCTTTACGGTATCCGTCTAATCCTTTGTCTGAACCGCCTTCGGCTTCAAATATGACTACTCTTTGTTTCATAATAAAAATTTATGGTTTAATTGCTTCAAAGATAACGAAAAAAGTTGAAAAAATCAATTAACTTATGCATTTAAACGAATGCCTATTTTTGAATAATCATCAATCAATCGAATATTTTTATTAGCTTTATACAAAAATAAAAATCATGTCAAAACCAATTAATTTAGTACTCTCAGGTGGTGGCGCCCGCGGTATTGCGCATATCGGTGTCATTGAAGTTTTAGAACAACATGGTTTCGAAATTATGGCAATTGCCGGTACTTCAATGGGGGCATTGGTGGGTGGTATTTATACCGGTGGCGGAACGACTGAATTTAAAAACTGGTTATTCAATGCCGATATCAAGCTAGCTGTCAAAATGTTAGATTTTTCATTCAAATTACCCGGATTAATTAAGGGCGAAAAAATCATGCATCGTATTGAACAAATGCTGACAATCAAAGAAATAGAAAATTTAAGAATCCCTTACACGGCAGTTGCTACTGACCTGAATCAAAATTTGGAAGTCAATTTTACC
>JALWLE010000125.1 GCA_026996605.1 Flavobacteriales bacterium | reverse complement strand
CAAATCTTTTTGGACTATTTTTTATTTAAAATTGGTATAACCGGTTGCTTGATAACAGAAACGATTAATCTTTAACTTTTTTAATAGCTTATGGTTTATTTAATTCTATTTTTTACGGTTCTGGCAGGTGGTTTTTTGGCATTTCGGCTCAAAAATGTCGATAGCCAATACGTTAATCTCTTATTGAGTTTTAGTGGTGCTTACTTACTTTCTGTTATTGTTTTTCATTTATTACCGGGTGTTTATGCTAAATTGGATGGTAAAACCGCCGGATTTTTTATTATGAGTGGCATTATCTTCCAATTGATTTTAGAGCTGTTTTCTCATGGTGCCGAACACGGTCATAAACATGCTTTTAACCGTAAAGCACCATGGCTGTTATGGCTTAGTTTAGCTATTCATGCCTTTATGGAAGGCTTACCAATTAATCAAGGGCATCATTTGCATACGAGTTATTTTTACGGTATTTTGATTCACAAATTGCCTATTGCCATTGTGCTGACTAGTATAATGATAGAAGCCGGGTGGTCAAAATCAAAGATTTTCGGTTTTTTGACCGGTTTTGCTTTAATGAGTCCTTTGGCGGCATTTTTAGGTAATTATGCCGGATTTATGACAACTTACGGTGCGTATATCAATGCTTTTGTAGTTGGAATTTTGGCACATATCGGGACGACTATTTTATTTGAAAACGAACATTCGCATCGATTCAATATCCGGAAATTTTTGTTGATTTTTCTCGCGATGCTTTTAGCTTATTTAACTTGATTTATTAGTGCAAAGTAGAAAGTGGAAAATGAAAAAGTGTGATATTCGATATTGACAACCTATTAAAATTCCTCAATTCCTCAAAAAAACTATGCACAAAGTCATAATATCTCTCGGAAGTAATCTCGGTAAGCCTTTTAAGAACTTACAATCAGCTGTTGATTTATTAAATATCTTTGCCGGAAAAATTAAAAGCATTTCTCCGGTATATCAAACCAAAGCATGGCAGTTTGACGGTAAGGATTTTTTAAATGTAGCACTAGTTTTACAGACCGGTTTATCACCGACCGAACTCTTGCAAAAAACCCAATTGATTGAACGAATTTTAGGACGCCAAAGCAAATCTCAAAACGGAGAATATCAAAATCGTTTGATTGATATTGACATTTTATATTTCGATGACCAGCAAATCAATACACCCGATTTACAAGTGCCGCATCCCTTGTTATCACAGCGCAACTTCGTATTAAAACCATTAAATGATATTTTACCGGATTTTTTTCATCCTGTTTTGCAAAAAACTCATCGGGAATTACTAACTTTAACGCCTGATAAAACCCCGGTTAAATTGATAGACAAACAATTAAAAATCAACGAGTTTCCATATAACTTCATAGCCATTGAAGGCAATATTGGTGCCGGCAAAACGACATTTGCGACCCAATTTGCCAAAGATGTCAATGCCAAATTAGTCTTGGAGCGTTTTGAAGAAAATCCGTTTTTACCGAAATTTTACCAAGATCAAAAGCGTTATGCGTTTCCTTTGGAAATGTCCTTTTTGGCAGACCGCTATCAGCAATTAACCGATGATTTATCGCAATATGATTTGTTTAAAACCTCTGTCATATCCGATTATTATGTGTTTAAATCTTTGATTTTTTCAAAAGTGACATTGTCAGAAGACGAATATGCTTTGTATCGCAAGATTTTCAATTTTATGTATCGAGATTTGGTCAAACCCGATTTATATATTTATTTATATCAAAATGTGAATCGTTTACTACAAAATATCAAAAAACGCGGGCGTTCTTACGAGCAATCTATTACGGGGGAGTATTTAGAGCAAATTCATGAAGGTTATATGAATTTTATCAAAATGCAAAAGGATCTAAATATTTTGATTTTGGATATCAGCGATATTGATTTTGTTGAAAATCCGGAATATTACTATCAAATGGTACATAAAATTATATCATTTACACAGAAAAAACAAGCAGAGCATTTAGTTATTGAAAAAATGTAACATAAATATAGTTTTTAAGCATCTTGTACTTGTTTTTAAAGAATTACACAACAAATATTTTTTTATAGGATTGTTTCTGAAGGCTATATTTACAGATCTTTCTTACTATTTGTGTGATATTAACAGAATATTATTTAATTTCTACTTCGCTTATCCCATTACTTTTTTTATTGACCCGTATTTGTCTGGGAATACGTTCTTTCAGTGCTTCGACATGCGAAATAATACCTATCATTTTGCCTTGTGATTGCAGGGTTTCCAGCGTGGAAATTACCGTTTCCAACGTATCACTGTCCAAAGTGCCAAAACCTTCGTCTATAAACAATGAATCGATGCGGACATTTTTACTGGCTAAATCGGATAAGCCTAGTGCCAATGCCAAACTGATGATAAATTTTTCGCCGCCGCTAGACGTTTCCACCAAACGCAATTGGTCGGTTTGATAATGGTCGATGAGATAAAAATTCAGCTCTTCTTTGGCTTTGTAGGTCTCGGGCATTTTGAGCGAATAACGTTTGTTTAAACGATATAAGTGCAGATTTGCCAAATGTAACAACTGTTTGAGCGTCAGCCGTTGCACATAGACATTAAACGCATCTTTGGACCCGCCTATGATTTTGTATAGCTCTTGCCACAAGTCGTAAACTTTTTGTTGTTCGTCTATTTTTTTGACAATTTTTTGGTTACGTGTTCGGATTTCGGCATCTTTCCGGTACTTTTCTTTGATTTCGCCGGTTTCACGCAACAAAGTTTCCCGTTGCTTGCTCAATTCTTGAAGTTGAACTTGATTGTCGGATTCGGTTATTCCAAAAGTTTTCTGTGTTAAATGTTGATTTAGAACATTTTGCGTTTCTTTTTTAAGTGTGTTAATTTCTATATTTCGCTTATCAATCCTTTTTTTGAGTTCTTGATACTGCTGTTTGCGTTCCGGCGCAAGCAAAGCTTGTTGCACCGCTTGCATACTGTCAAAACGGCTGTCTTTTAATTGCGATGTTAAACTTTGCCGTTGTGTTTCCAATTCCGGAGCAAGCGCTTCTATTTCCAAACGAAGTTGTGTTTGCAAAATCTCTTGTTCTCTTTTTGCCTGCTGTTTGGTTTCCAATTGCGCTTTAATTGCCTTTTGTTTTTCAAGCAAAGCATCGCGCTTACCGGCAAGTGCTTTTCTGTGTTGTTCGATGCTAATGTCCAAAGGCAGCAGAGCGGCACGATCCGATTTTAATTCTTGTATTTGTTGCGTTATTTCTTGCTGCCGATCCATTAATTTTTGTTGGTCGGTTTCCAGTTGTGTGATTTGTCCGGTGAGATTGTCTTTGGCGATGTTATTTTTATCTATATCAGCTTTTAAATTTAATAAAGTTTCTTTTTTACTATTGTATTCATTGATTGATGATTTGATAGTATCAATAAAAGTTTCCAAAGTTTCCGGTTCTGGAAAATCATATCCGAAGCTTTGTAATTCCGGTTTTAACTGCTGTTCAATTTCTTGATTTTTATATTGTAAGTCGGCTATTAATTTTTGTTTTTCTGCAATTTCTTTTTGATAAATTTTTTGACTTTCTTGTTGCTTACCAACAAATTTTTCCAAACTATGCAATTCATCTGTTAGTTTGTTCTTTTTTTGATTGACATCATTTTTTTCTATTTGCAGTTTTTGAGCTTTATCAAGTTGATTATCAAGGTCTTTTAATTTTAATTTGGCTTGTTGGTGCTGAATTGTTATCTGTTCGGTTTTATTAATTTCTGCATTGAGTTGCAGCGCTTGGGCTATGGACAAAATTTGCTGTTTTTCGGTTTGCAGTTCCAATAATTGCATTTGCAGATTTTTAAGTTCGGTTTTTAAAATTTGAACATCGGTATTGAGCCGGTTTTGGGTTTTAATCAGTGTCTCCAAAGTTTTTCGGCGTTGGTTTAATTCGGCTTGCGCTACTGTAATATCGTCATCTGTGCCGTGTTCGGCAAACGGATGTTCCGTAGCACCACAAAGAGGACAGGGCTGTCCGGCTATCAGATGTTTGCGTTCCGCTTCATAGTTTTTGATGCTTTTTTGCAAATCGTAAATCCGTTGCGCATCGGCAACCGCATGGGTTTGGATTTCAATATCGTTTAAAGTCGCTTTTAGCAAACCTTCTTTTTGTGCGATTTGCTTGGTGTTTTCGATAGTTTTCTCGTTAAGTTCCGATATTTTTTGATTGATTTTGGTGTAATGCTCTGACAATTCCACCAGTTTTTGCCACTTATGAACCAAATTTTGTTGCCGGTCTCTTTGTGCCGGTAATTGTGTTATATTTAAACCTTTAAGTTGAGTATCAATTAGTTGTAATTTTTCATCGAGTGTTTTTAAGTTGTTCTTTTGTTCATTTAACACAGCTTGTTTTTCACCGGTAAATTTCCGGATATTGTCTATTTCTTGCTGTCTTTGCCCAATTACTTTTTGTGCTTGCTTGAGTTGTAAACTATGGTTTTTATAGTCAGTCAAGCGACCGGTCCAAGCGGTTAAATGTTCATTAACTTTTGGCAAATGCGCTTGTTCTTTTATAGCGACTTCCAAGTCGGAAAGTGCTTTTTCAAGTTTTTTTATTTGATGCTCTAATTTTCCTTTATCTTTTTGATATTCAACGATTTTATCTTTGTTTTCTGCAAGGTCTTTTTGAATTCTTTCTAAATCTTTTTGCCGGTTTTGCAGTTCGTTTTCGAGTTTGGTCAATAAATCAAATTTTGGCAGCCAATCGTTAAAATGTTTAGTCGCTTGTGCTACTTGTTGTGTCAATTCTATATCTTGTTCGGCAAGTTGTTTGAGTTCCGGTATTAATTTTTTTAAAGCAGCTGTCAGTTCATCGATTTGTGCCGTTTTGGTTTTCAGCAGTTTGTCATTTCTTAAAATATGGTCTATCAAGGTTTTGTAAGGTTCGGCAGCTTCGTTTAAAGCCAATAATATCAGTTCTTTTTGATGTTGATTGACAAATTCTTTAAAACTTTCTTCATCTTTTGAGAGTTGTGCTTGTTTTTCAATTAATTGCCGGTGGTCTTTATACCATTTGTCAATATTTTGAATATTTTCAAGCCGGTTGTCTAATGCTTTAAGGTTGATTTCCAGTTCTTTTTCTCTTTTTTGCAACAAGATTTTTTCTTCGTCGGACAAGATATCTTCATTATTGAGCGATTTTCTTAAATCATTGAGTTTTTGTTCTTCCAAATTACGTCTCGATAAAATTTGCTCTCCGATGCGTTTATAGATTTCTTCGCCGGTAATTTGTTCCAACAATTTACCTTTTTCCGATGCTTTGGCAGATAGAAAAGCGGCAAATTCGCCCTGTGCCAACATCACCGAGCGCAGAAATTGTTCGTAATTGAGTTGCGTTACTTCTTCAACGGCTTCGAGCATCTTTCGTTTTTGGGTAGCGATGATTTTGCCGTCGGTTAGGTTTTTTAAAGCAACTTCTTCTTTCGGATTTTTTAGGGTTTTTCCGGTTTTGGTTGCCAACTTGATGCCCCAATACGCTTCATAAACACTTTGATTGTTTTCAAAAGTCACGCGGCAAAATGCCTCTTTGGCGCCATAACTGACCACATCGAGCAAAGTGCCTTTAGATTTTTGAAACCGCGGCACATTTTGATACAACGCAATGGTTATGGCATCCAGAATGGTGGTTTTACCCGAACCGGTAGCGCCGGTTATGGCAAACAAACCGATGTCTTTAAAAACATCACTTTCAAAATCGATGACAATAGGTTGATCCGATTTTAAGGAATTGATATTTTGCAGTTCTATTTTTAATATCTTCATAATACGCTTATTGACCTTTTACTTGTTGCAATATTTCACTAAATGCATCTAATATTTCGGGGCGTTCGTCCAAATTAATGTTTTGCTCTTCGCATTTGAGTTTAAAAACTTCGTCTGGTTTGAGTTCTTTGATTGATTGCGATTGTTTTAGTTGTTCTTCAATACCCGTTAATCTTCGGTCAAAATTTTTTAAAGTAATTTTTAAAATTTCAAATCCGTTTACTTCGGCTTCCGCTCTTAAATCGTCTGTATTGATGCTGTTATTTTCGTCTAAAACAATTTCAACCCAAGGTGTTAAACCGTATGAATTGGAAACAATATCGGGAAACCGGTCTAAACAGTCTTGTTTGGTGCCGGTCAAACTGTACATTTCTCTAAATCGTGGAATATCAATGTTTTTTATAGATTGAATGGAGTTGTCTTCTATTGAAATTTCCAGCAGTTGTTTCGGATAATGAATTTCACTAAAGCTCAAGATATAAGGTGAGCCGGAATACCGGATATGCTCATGCCCTCCAACGCTTTGCGGACGATGTAAATGCCCTAAAGCGATATAATCAAAACTATCAGGGAAATCATCGGCACCGATGTGTCCCAAGTTGCCGACATAGATATTTTGTTCGCTGTCGGAAAGCTGTCCGCCTACGGCAAACAGATGTCCCATAGCGATTACCGGCGCCATGCTTGTATTGATTTGATTGCAATATGCGGCGACCTTGTTATAGTGATAAACCAGGGCGGTTTTGTAGCGTTCGGTCAGCTCGTCAAACGACTCACCGGCTACAGCTCTACGGATATCTTGGTCACGCAGATACGGTACGGCGGCTACGATTAATTTTTCGTTGTTTATATTGATTTCAAAGACTTCATTTTCAATCTGTTCCGTTGCTTTACCAACGACTTTAATCGATAAGGCATCGAGCAGTTGTTTAGGTGCATTCAAAGTACCCGGACTGTCGTGATTTCCTCCGGTAATGATTACCGATTGACAGGAAGTTTGCTTGAGATTAACCAAAAAATCATAATACATCTGCAAACTTTGGTTCGACGGTGCTCCGGTGTCAAAAACATCGCCGGCAATCAGCAGCACGTCAATTTTATGTTCTACAATATATTGTTTAAGCCATTGCAAAAAGAGTTGTTGCTCTTCGGTTTGCGAAAAATCTTGCAAACGATGCCCCAAGTGCCAATCGGCAGTGTGTAGTATTTTCATTTGTTACGAATAAAAATTTAAAATAAAGTTAGTTTTGTTGTATTTTATAAATTAAATTTTGTTTTCTATCAATTTTAAAAAATAAATTATAAAGGAGGAATCCTTTTTACAAGACCATTGTTAAAGCTAAAATACTGACTTTGGCACCGGCAATATTGTTTAAAATGGTTTCAGCACAAGCTTCTATAGTGGCACCGGTAGTGATTACATCATCAATAATAACAAAATGTTTAGCTACATACTTTTCCGGATTATTAATTTTAAAAGCCTTATTGACATTTTCACGACGTTCAAAAGCATTCTTTTTAGTTTGAGAATCGGTATAAATATGACGCATCAAAATATTTTCAACATAAGGAACACCAAAATAGTTTTCTAAGTTTTTACCAAATTCTGTCATTTGGTTATAACCGCGTTGCTGTAGTTTTTTAGGGTGTAAAGGTACCGGAACTACATAATCTACATCGTTAAAAAAATTGTTTTCGGTTAAATAATTCCGTGCTGTTTCAGCAAAGAATTTTCCTATTTTCTGATGGTTTTTGTATTTTAATTTATGTATCAATTCCTGAATTATTCCGGTTTTATCAAAGACAAATAAAGTCGTAGCTTTTTCAATATTTACAATAGCAGAAAGTCGGTTATAAACCGGATTATTTTGTTTTATATCAAAGTTGGTTAAGTGCAGATTGGCTAAACAGTTGTGGCAAATATTATATTCGGTATCGTGTAATACGTTGTTACAACTTAAACACAAACGGGGATATAAAATGTTTAACACATCATTATATCCCCGTTTTAATTGTTTTATGAGAAACATTGCGGTTATATCAAGATTCTTGTTTGTTTTGATTCAACACCTCATAGATTTTAGTTTCCAATTCTTCCATCAGTTCCGGATTATCGGCAATAATTCTTTTAACGGCATCACGTCCTTGCCCCAGTTTGGTATCGCCATAGCTAAACCACGAACCGCTTTTATTGATGATGTCAAATTCAACGGCTTTGTCTAATATTTCGCCAACTTTAGAAATACCTTTACCATACATGATGTCAAATTCGGCAATTTTAAACGGCGGTGCCACTTTATTTTTGACCACTTTGACACGGGTTTTATTTCCCATTATGTTACCTTGCGAGTCTTTGATAGCCGTAGATTTTCGAACATCCAAACGTTGCGAAGCGTAAAATTTCAAAGCATTACCACCGGTTGTCGTTTCGGGATTACCGAACATCACACCGATTTTTTCACGCAACTGATTGATAAAAATAACCGTAGAATTGGTTTTTGAGATAGATGATGTCAATTTACGTAAGGCTTGTGACATCAGACGGGCATGCAGTCCCATTTTCGAATCGCCCATATCGCCTTCAATTTCACTTTTTGGAGTTAAGGCGGCAACTGAATCTATGACAACTATGTCAATAGCACCGGAACGAATCAAATTATCGACAATCTCGAGCGCTTGTTCTCCGTTGTCAGGTTGCGAAATAATCAAATTTTCGACATCAACGCCGAGGTTTTTGGCATAATGCGGGTCAAATGCGTGTTCGGCATCGATAAAAGCAGCAATACCGCCCTTTTTTTGTGCCTCGGCAATAGCATGAATAGCCAAGGTTGTTTTACCGGACGATTCCGGTCCGTATATTTCGATAACCCGTCCGCGCGGATAGCCGCCCACACCCAGAGCAATATCTAATCCCAATGAACCGGAAGGAATAACATCGACTTCAACAACGGGAGCATCGCCCATTTTCATCACCGTACCCTTACCGTAAGTTTTATCTAATTTGTCAAGCGTCAGTTTCAATGCCTTCAGTTTTGCTTCTTTTTCAGACTGCACTTTTTTATCTGTTGTTTTCTTTGCCATATTGTCTTATTTAAAAACTGTTTATACAGTCATAATATCTTTTTCTTTCTTTTCTAATAGTTTCTCAACTTCTTCTATATATTTGTCGGTCAATTTTTGAATTTTATCATGTCCCGCCTTGGATTCATCTTCGGAAATTTCCTTATTTTTTTCCAGTTTTTTTATGTCGTTATTGGCATCTTTACGGATATTTCGGATACCGACTTTGGCTATTTCAGCTTCTTCTTTGGCTTGTTTGACTAGATTTTTACGGCGTTCTTCGGTCAAAGGCGGAATATTGATAATAACCACTTCACCGTTATTGTTTGGGGCAAAACCCAAATTAGAATTAATAATTGCCCGTTCAATTACAGGCAGCATCTTTTTCTCCCATGGTTGAATAGTTAAGGTTTGTGCATCGCGTACCGAAACATTTGCTACTTGTGACAATGGTGTAGGAGTACCATAGTAATCGACCGTAACACTTGCCAACATATTAGGCGATGCTTTACCGGCTCTGATACTTTTGAGTTCGTGTTCCAAATGAGCAATGCTTTTTTGCATGTGCTCTTCGGTTTCATCGTATATAAAATTTAGTTCTTCACTCATAATCTTAATTTTTATGATAGTATTCAAAAATACAATTTTTTAGTGATTTACAAAAATTGTTCTGATTTTGATTCTACTGAGATATCTGAGATAATTAATATTAACCAAATTTTTTTGTTTAAATCTCAAAATCATCATCTTCTACTTCCATATCGATGCCTCCAACCACATAAGATGTGATTTCGGTTTCTTGCGGTAGTACTTCTACAGCGTCGTTACGCAACCAATGGTTCATCCAACTAAGCGGATTTTTAGTTTCTTCATAAATGGGCTTGAGACCAATGGCTTGTAATCGATTGTTAGTCAACCATTTCATATATTGTATCAGGAGTTTATCGTTAAGACCAATGATGGAACCGTCTTTAAACAAATGTTCCGCCCAACGCATTTCTTGCTCGGCAGCATCTTCATAAAGTTTGTAAACTTCATCATCTAAACTTCGAATAATTTCTGCAAAACCTTCATCTTTATGCGTACGTAAGTCACGGATAATCCTTTGGGTCATTTTAAGGTGTTCGTTTTCATCACGGGCTATAAACTTGATAATTTTGGCATTTCCTTCCATTTTTTTATTTTCGGCAAAGCTAAAGGCGCAAGCAAAAGACACATAAAAACGGACGCCTTCCAAAATGTTGACAGACACTAATGCCAGATACAAATCTTTTTTGAGTTGATCAAGTGTAACCGGCTTATCAGCAGTCATGCCCATTTCTTGTGCTTGGTACTTGATAATGTTTTGATAAAAGTTGTTATAATGTTCCGTAACGGCACCGGCACGTTCTTCTATCATCTTGTTATCCATGATTTCATCAAATATCTTGGTTGGGTCCGGATAGACATTTTTGATGATATAAGAATAAGACATCGAATGAATGGTTTCAAAAAAATCCCAAATAATGATGGCTTCTTCGACCTCGGGCAGTGTAACCGCTTGCCCAAAAGTCAGAAACGGGGAGCGCCCTTGTACACTGTCCAACAGAATTTGATATTTTAAATTTTCAGTAAAAATAAATTTTTCGTGCTCTGATAATTCGGCAAAGTCATTGACATCTTTAATCAAAGAAATTTCTTCGGGACGCCAGAAAAAACTGAGCATTTTTTGAGATAAATCCTCATAAAACGGATATTTTTGAACATCATATCGTTGAAGATTACGCCCTTTACCAAAAAACATTTTTTGTTCGGTAAAGTCAATTTTGCAGTTGTCATAAATAGATGGAATAAATTTGTCGCTAGTGCAGTTGTCGTGTTTTTTCATGGTTAAGGTTTTGGTTTTGGAGGGATAAAATTACGGATTTTTTTTGGAATTTGGCGCTTTAATGACGGCGCTTCGGTACATCCCGACTTTAGTCGGGACACTCAGCGACCTTTAACACTGCTACGTAGGTCACTGAGTAATTTTGTGAGGTACGAGCAAAATAGTACCGAAATGACCGGTGGCTTCGGTACACCCCAATTCCTGCGTCATCGGGCCACTCAGCCACCTACTTAAAACGAAACACTCAGTCACCTTACCGCCCCATATATACCAATAATACCGAAATATCACTGGGCGAAACGCCACTGATACGACCGGCTTGCGCAATGGTTTTGGGACGGATTTTCATCAGTTTTTCACGACCTTCATACGAGATGGATTTAATTTTAGAAAAATCAAAATCGTCAGGTATGGGAATATTTTCCAAACGATTGAGTTTATCGGCATTGAGTTTTTCTTTTTCGATATAACCGGCATATTTGAGGTGTATTTCGGCTTGTTCTTTAACAGCTTCGTCTATTTGGTTTTGTTCTACAAATTCTTTAACAGCTTCCAATTGTATCAAATCCTTAAAATTCAGTTGCGGACGTGAAGCTATTTTATACAGTTTCATTTGCTGCTTGATTGGCGAGGCATTTTTATTTTTTAAAATAGGATTTACTTCCTCAGGTTTTACACTTTGTTTTTTAAGAAAATCTAAAACCAATTCCGTTTTTTTCAACTTCTCCTCTACTCTTTTGAGGCGTTCATCGGACGCCAGACCAATAGCATGCGACAGCGGTGTTAAGCGGATATCTGCATTGTCTTGTCGCAACAAAGTGCGATATTCGGCCCGGCTGGTAAACATGCGATACGGCTCATCGACGCCTTTGGTAATCAAATCGTCTATCAGCACGCCTATATAAGCTTGGTCTCGCTTTAAAATAAAAGGCTTTTGTTCTCGCAATTTTAAAACCGCATTAATACCTGCCATTAAGCCTTGAGCGGCGGCTTCTTCGTAGCCGGTGGTACCGTTGATTTGTCCGGCGAAATACAAATTATTAATCAACTTGGTTTCCATAGTATGCTTGAGCTGTGTCGGCGGAAAATAATCGTATTCGATAGCATAGGCAAATTGCATAAAACGGGCATTTTCAAAGCCGGGAACTTTTCGTAAAGATTCATACTGCACTTCTTCACTTAACGAACTGGAAAATCCGTTGATATACATTTCATAAGTATGCCAACCTTCGGGTTCTACAAATAATTGGTGCCGGTCTTTGGACGAAAACCGCACGATTTTATCTTCAATACTCGGACAATAGCGCGGACCGACACCGTCAATTTCGCCCGTAAAAAGTGGTGATTCTTTAAATCCGATACGTAAATTGTCATGCACTTCGGGATTGGTATAAGTGATGAAACACGAGCGTTGTTCTTTTAGCGGACTTGTTTCGTCAGAGAAAGAAAATTTTTGCGGATGGTCATCGCCTTTTTGTTCCGTCATTTTTGAGAAATCCAGACTTCGTCCGTCAATACGCGGTGGCGTTCCGGTTTTCATCCGTCCTGCTTCAAAGCCCAATTCCACCAGATTTTCTGTCAATCCGATAGCAGCCTTCTCCCCTATTCGTCCGCCACCAAACACTTTTTTACCGATAAATATTTTACCGTTTAAGAAAGTTCCGTTGGTTAAAATAACGGATTTTGAAAAGATTTCGGTTCCCAATTGTGTTTTGACGCCTTGTAATTTGCCTTGTGAAACAATTAAGCCGGTAACCATATCTGCCATTAAATCCAGATTTGGCGTTTTTTCGAGCATCTGTCTCCAAGTGTTTGTAAACAAAATACGATCGTTTTGTGTACGCGGACTCCACATAGCCGGTCCTTTGGACTTATTCAGCATACGGAATTGAATAGCCGATTTATCGGACACAATGCCGCTATATCCACCCATGGCATCAATTTCCCTAACGATTTGTCCTTTAGCAATACCACCCATAGCCGGATTACAGCTCATTTGTGCAATTTTAAACAAATCCAGTGTAATCAATAGGGTTTTAGCACCCATATTGGCAGCAGCGGCAGCGGCTTCGGAACCGGCATGTCCGGCGCCGACTACAACGACGTCGTATGTTATGGGGTATTTCATGGAGTTGAAAACGGTCTATAAATTTGATGTGCAAAGGTACGATTTTTTGAGAAATTGAGTATTTTTTCTGCTTCATTGTTTGTTTTTCACTTTGATGATTGTTTATTCCTTCACAGTATATTGCTGCTATTAATTTGAGGAAGTGAGGAAATGAGGAATTGAGGACTTATTTTGCTTTATAGAATACTTTGAGTTTTTATAACTATTTATTGCTTCATACTATAATCCTGCTTCTAATTTGAGGAAATGAGGATGTTATAGTGGAAAGTGGAAAGCGATAAAGTGGAAAGTGCGGGGGATGATTGTCAGATGTCAGATGTGTTTTTTATTTCAGATTTGCGATTTTTTGATGAATTGAGGATTTATTCTATTTCCTGTTTTCGACATTGGGACACAAACAATGAAAAATTTTATCATTACTTTTTCCCATCGCCGAAAAAAGTAACAAAAAAGTCTAGTGTCATGTCAAGCATATTATTGTCATACCAAGCACTCGTTCTTTTTGCAGATAGCTGCGTTAAAAATTTTAACCATAGCTACGGCTATGCTGAAAATTTTATGCCTTGCTCTCCACAAAAATAAGAAAATAATTTTATAATGCGCTTATTATCAGTAGTTTAATTTTTTAATAAAATAAAAGTTGCAAAAACAAGAGGAATTGAGGATGCTTTAAGTGGAAAGTAGGTCATTGAATGTTCCGATGACAATTGGGATTGTACCGAAATGACCGGTGCTTCGATACACTACTCACTGCGTTCGTAGCACTCAGCCACCTTTGATTCTGCAAGGTAGGTCGCTGAGTGTTCCACCGACGAAAGTCGGTGGAACACTCAGCGACCTACTTTATTACCTCACAGATTGCTAAAACACTTGTTGTTTATATATTATGTTAGCGGGTGTTATTCCTTAATCAATTTAATAACCGCTTTTCTCTCACCACTTTGAATACGCGTTAAATAAACGCCGGCAGGTACTTGTTTTATGGAAATATTTACTGTTTCGACTTCTGTAAAAGAATTGGAATAAACCAATTTACCATTAAGGTCAGATATTGTGACCTCAATATTATTATAAACCTGACCAAAACTTATAGCAAAATTGCCATAACTGGGATTAGGTTGCAGCATTAGTTGTTTACCAAAATCATTTTCAACTATTCCATTGGTTGCATTTATTTCTATTAAATGGTTATAAAAGGGATGTGCCCCATTAGCCCCATCAAAATCCAACTTTTTGGTTGCGATACCGGTGGACGGATCATATTCAAATAGCACACCTAAACCATTTGCACCTCCTTCTAAAGTCATTCCATAGAGTTTGCCATTACTTGCTTTCATTAAAGAACCAAAAGGGTGAATACCTGTTGTATCCCAATCTAAATGTATTTTTTTGGTATATATATTGGTTGCCGGATCGTATTCAAACAAAATACCACCATTATGATGACCACCAAACCTAAGCATTCCGTAAAGTTTTCCATTGTCTGCTTGTACTAAAATGCCAATAGGATTATTACCGACCGTATGCCAATCAAAATCTATTTTTTTTGTATAGATTCCACTAATTATGTCATATTCAAAAAGAACACCATCATCATTTACACCACCATATACAGTAGTCCCATATAATTTACCGTTACCTACTTCTACTAATGAACCAGATGAATCTCTTCCATTTAAAACTCCATCAAAATCAAACTTTTTGGTATAAGTATTAGTAGCGGGATCATATTCAAAAAGAACACCATCATCATTTGAACCCCCTCCGGAAGTCACTCCATAGAGCTTATCATTACTAGCTTCCATTAAAGAAAAAACGGGATAACTTCCAGTTACAGTTCCATCAAAATCAAACTTTTTGGCATATACATAGGTAGCCGGGTCGTATTCAAATAGAACACCATAACCATTTACACCACCTCCGACAGTCACTCCATATAAACTACCACTACTTGTTTGAAATAAAGAACCTGTCGGCGTACTACCCATATCGATTCCATCAAAATCTAACTTCTTAGAATATTCCCCTGTAATGGGATTGCACTCAAACAGTACTCCTTTATTATAAATACCACCCATAAATGTCATTCGATAAAACTTTCCATTAGAATACAGTAATAAAGAACCATAAGGTCTATAACCCTGTACACTACCACCAAAATCAAGCTTTTTAACAAAAGCATCATTTGTAAAATCGTATTCAAACAGAACACCTTTATCAAACACCCCTCCATATTCAGTCACCCCATAGAGTTTAGTATTATTTACTTCTATTAATAATCCTTTTGGGGTTCTTCCCTTATCTGTTCCATCAAAATCTAACTTTTTGGTATAGATATCGGTAATTGGGTCGTATTCAAACAAAACACCATCATTATGTATACCTCCACCAGCTGTCATTCCGTAAAGCTTATTATCTACTTCCATTAAAGTACCATAAGGAAAACTTCCTGTCGCACTTACATCAAAGTCTAACTTTTTAGTAAATGAATCAGCAGAAAGGTCATATTCAAACAAAACACCTAAACCATAAGCATTTATACCCCCGTGAGAAGTCATCCCGTAGAGTTTGCTATTACCGGCTTCTATTAAAGAACCATAAGGATAACTGCCTGTTGCACTACCATCGAAATCTAACTTTTTAGTATAAGTATTGGTAGTAGGATCGTATTCAAATAGAACACCCAAATCATTTACCCCCCTTGAGATGTCACCCCATAGAGTTTACCATTATCAGCTACTAGCAGGGAACCTTCAGGATGAGATCCTGTCGCACCCCCATCAAATTCTAGCTTTTAATATAGGTATTAGTAGTAAGATCATATTCAAATAGAACACCTAAATCATTTACACCTCCCCAGGAAGTCATTCCATAGAGTTTTCCGTTACCGGCTTCTATTAAAGAACCGTGAGGATGACCACCTAAAACAGTTCCATTAAAATCTAATTTTTGGTATAGATATTGGTAGCAGGTCCGTATTCAAACAGAACCCCTAAATTATTTACACCCCCTTCAGATGTCATCCCATAGAGTTTACCATTACTTGCTTCGAACAAAGATCCAAGAGCTTCACGCCCCATTGTATTTACATCGAATTCCAATTTTTCTAAATAAGTGTTAGTAACAGGATCATATTCAAACAAAACAACCTTGCTGTGTAAGCCTGATGAAGTTACACCATAAAATTTTCCATTACTTGCTACACAAAGACCAGCTTTAGGATACTTACCAACAACAAGTTGAAATAAATATTCTACACTCTGATTATTAGATTCAGAATCGGTTTTAAAAATCGTTCCTTGATTATAAACACCTCCTTCGGTAGTCATCCCCCAAAATTCAGCATTTTGTGCCTGTGTGATTATACTTTGTAACAGTAGAAAAACTACCAATAAGACTTTTAACTTATATCTTTTCATGGTTATATGTTTTTAATTTTTATAAGTTTCAATTGTTTTATCCGTGTAATCTATACAAACATAACTATTAGTTTTTAATACTTTTACTTTTATCCCTACGGGTTGTATGTTAGTAATGTAACTATACCACTTAATAATATAATTATTTGATAGCTCAAATCTAAGAAATTTGTTAAAAACAAGGAAATAAAGTTTGATTTTTTGTAAGATTATGAGAAAAGTGGGTAATTAGGTGTGAGATTTCTCGTCGTCCCGACTTGTGGTCGGGACTCTGTCAAAATAACAGAGGTGCTTTGATGAAGGCGTTTCGGTGGCTTCGGTACACTGTACACTGTTCGCTGCGCTCACAGCACTCAGCCACCTTTGATGCTGCAAGGTAGGTCGCCGAGTGGTTTTGCGACGCAGGAGCAAAAGTGTACCGAAATGACCAGCGTTTTAAACACTGTCGCTTTAATGACCGGCGCTTCGGTACACCACTCCTTCGTCGTGGCACTCAGCGACCTAAGACTCTGCTTGAATGCCGGTGGCTTCGGTATACCCCGACGAAAGTCGGGGTCGGACACTCAACCACCTTTGATTCTACTACTAATGTAGGTTATTGAGTGGTCCCGATGATAATCAGTATTGTATCGAAATGACCGGTGTTTTGTTCCACGTGGAACATTTGTAATTCGATTTTTCAACTGTTCCACGTGGAACAATTTAGTATTTTAATTCTTTTAAACATTCGTTCTCTAATATTCGCATGTGTTTCTTTTCTTCGTCTGTATGATCGTTGTGTTTCATTAAATGTAAAATGCCGTGTATCATGACACGTGCTAATTCGTTGTAGAAATCGGTATTGAATTTTTCGGAATTTTCTTTGATGCGATCAACCGAGATATAAATGTCTGCTGAAAGGTTTTTGCCGACTGAATAGTCGAAAGTGATAATGTCGGTAAAGGTGTCGTGTTTTAAATATTCCATATTCATTTTATGTAAATAAATATCATCAACAAAAATGTAGTTGATTTCGTCAAAGGTGAAATCTTTGTTTTTGATGCAATTTACAATCCAATTGATGAATTGTAGCTCAAATTCATGGCAAAAATTCGTCTCTGTATATAGGTTGATCATAAATATCAGTTTAAATATTGCATTATTTTTTGTTTAACATCTTGATTTACAGGTATTTGTAAACGTTTTAAGAGCTCGTTTCGGGGTAAAAATTTAAAATTCTCGCGTAAAAATAGCGAATCAATGCCTTCATATTGTTTTAAATTGGTGCGACTTTGTCGTTTGTTGTCCTCATGTTGGTTAAACGTGGCATTTTTGAGTTTTAGTAATTCATGCTGTAAAGTAATCATTTTATTTACAATGGATTGGGTAATACCTTCTTTTAAAATACGTTTTTGTAAATCGGACATTTCTTTGTTGAGTTTACTAATTTTTTTCTTGGTAGCTTGGTCGGAAAATTTATCGCCTAATTGGTTTAAATCTTCTTTGACTTGTTGTTGCATTTTATAAAGTTCGTATAAGCGTTTGGCTTCGCCCTCCTCTCCTCGGTTATTTTGGTTCCAGTTTTTCTTGCCGTTTTTATCTTTGCCCTTGTCGCCTTTTTTCTTGCCTTTACCTTGTTTCCTTTTTAGCCCTTCTTGTACTTTAGATAAGGCTTGCCCTTGTTTTTTAATAATATCAGGTAGTGAAAAGCTTTTGCCTTTGCCTTTTTTGCCTTGCCCCTGCCCCATTGAAGGCGATGCGTTTTTCATTTGGTCGAGAGCGTTACTTAAAAATTCGGCCAAAGTATTGGCAGATTTTAAAATGTACTGTGTGGCATTTTGAGTTTGGTATAATTGATTCTCTGATAGATAAGATAAAGATTTATCTAAATTGTTTTCTATTACAAAGGCTTCGTCTAGAATCATTTGAGATATCTTGGGATTACGTAAAGCCAAAGTGTATAACGAATCGTTGATATGTTTAAAATAAACTTTTAACCGGTTTTGTCCTAATAATTGTTGCGTCAAATGCTTTCTGGATTTATCCGTATATAAATCAGTGAGCATTTGTTCTTCTTTAAACGAAAAATTCAATAAACTTTTTAATATAGCTTGAAGGGTTTTAACATCCTCTTCATTTTGTTGTCCTCCCCCACCCTGCATCGCCATTTGCATTTGCTTGGACAGCTTTTTCATTTTTTGAGCGGCTTTACTTTGAGATTGGTTTGCCGGTTGTGATTGATTATTTTGTAATTGTTCAGAAGCTTTTTGCATTTCTTGCTTGATGTCTTCCATATCTGTTTTAGTATCGGGAATAGCCATAGGTTTTTTTAGCGCTTGATTCATCTTTTGAAGCGAATCCGATTGTTTTTGCATGGCCTTTAATTGGGCATTGAGGAAATCTTGCTGCTGTTTTTGATCCTGTGATGTACGCGCTAAACTATCTTGTTTTTTAGCTAAATCGTTGAGTTTCTCACTCATCTTTTGCATCTTCTGCTGTAAATAATATTTTTTTGTCAGTTCAAGTATGCGTTCCAAAGATTTTTCTTGATGTTCGGAATAATTTTCAAGGTCTTTGAGTTTCTTAATCAAGTCTTCCTTTTTGAGTTTATCAGCTAATTTTTTCAGTTCATCTAACAATTTTTGTTTCTTTTTAATTTGTGCTAATTCTAACAAGCGTTTTTCCAAATCTTTTTTGGTTTCGTCTTGTTGTTTCTCGGGTAATTTGTGTAATAAATCTTTAAATTTCCGGATACTTTGTTTAAAAAATTCTTCTTGTTGCTCGGATTGTTGAATAGCGTTTTGTAACATTTTTTGGCTTTGCCAATCTTGTTGTTTTTGAGACATTAATTTGTCTGATAATTTATTTAAACTTTGTTTCTGAGCAGACATTTTTTCTTTTAAGCGTTTAAAATCTGCAATGTTTTGTGCCTGTTGTTTTAAATTTTGAAATTCTAATTGTTTGTTAGTCAATTTGTTAAAATAAAACAAGCGCGATTTGACAGATTTATAGCCATGAAAGGAATCATTGTCATAAGCTTGAAAATAATAGACATAAGAAGCGCCGGGCTGTAAAGGAATTTTTCCCGGAAATACAAAAACCGTTTGTACTAAATCGGAAGAATTAACCGGTATATTGACGCGTTTGGTCGTATGGTCGGTTTCATTGGTATATACCAATTGCAAACGACTAATGGCATAATCGTCAGAAGCCGTAAGACGATAGTAGTTTTGCCGGTTTACGGTATCTTTCTTTTCGGTTACATTTAACCGAGGCAATTGGTCTTTGATAATATGAATTTCATATTCGGATTGCTCATAATTCCGTATCTGCGAATTAACCGGTTGTACTTGATAACTGAAATCGGATTGTGCAAGCGTATCCAATTGAAAACGGTTATTTTTTACGGGATATACCGAAATTTGATTATTAAAGCCAAAACGGATACTATCGGTATGCAAGGTTTGGAATTGCCAAATGATTTTGGAAGACTGGGGTATGGTTAGATTGGTCAGCCGATTATAAACGACCGCTTTTTGATGTAAATAACTAGGAAAAATAACTTTTACTTGTGTTTGTTGAATAAGCGGTGGTAGTAATATCTTTAATCGATACCATCCTAAGTGGTGTTTGCCATCGGACAAAGAAAAATTTATATCATTAGAAACGACCGGAAAGTGAAACTGAAATAAACTGTCGTTCTTTTTATCAAATAATAATGGTTTGCCGTCGATATTGAGAAATAAGTTTTGGGGTAAAACATCACCGGAAACACCGACACGCAGTTTATAATCTTGACCTTGGACTACTTGTAGGCGGTCTAAAATATCAAAAGAATAGGGGAGTGGCGGTTCAAAATTTTTGCGGTAGCTTAATACACGCTGATAACCTTGTTCAATAGCTTTGTCATACCGCGTTAAACGTAAGACCAAAACCGTCAACAAAGGGATCAATAATAAAGGCAAATATTTGTAATTGTGTTTAAAACTAATGGCTTTTGAAAATTTGAAATTTTTAAGTTGTTCCGCTTTCTGAACGATACTTGCCAATAGTAATTCGGAAGAGCCACCGGAATGATATAATTGTAAAGCGTTCAATAATTTATCTTGAATATCCGGGAAGAACCGCCCGATGATAACAGCTGCTTTATACTCAGGTAAATCTTTTCGTAATCCGAATAAATTCAATAGCGGACGTGCTAAAAACAAGAGAAAAAATAAACCCAAAACCAACCACTGCGTATAATATAAAACCCGACGCGTCCCGGAAGGCAACCATAAAAAATATTCGATTAAAGCCGTGATAAAAAGCGATAAAAATCCGAATAAAATAAACAAAATCAAGCCTTTAAACAATTCGTTGAGGTAGTACTTTTTAACGAATTGATTGATTTGGTTTTGTATTTGCTTAAAATCGGTCATAAATGGGTAAATAAAATACAAATATACGATAAAATGAATGAGAAGAAAACGGTAGTGGAAAGTTAAAAGTGCAAAATGATAAGGGTGCTTTGATGACGGTGCTTCGGTGACTTCGATGACGGTGACTTCGGTACACTACTCACTGCGTTCGTAGCACTCAGTCACCTTTGATTCTGCTACTAATGTAGGTCATTGTCCAGACATCTGCGGGATTGTGAGCCACGAACAAAATTGTACCGAAATGACCTATACTTTGATACAGAATGTCATTCCGAGCGAGCGCAGCGAGGAGAAATCTCTCAGTTGATAGAACATGAGATTTCTCGTCGTCCCGACTTGTGGTCGGGACTCTGTCGAAATGACAGCGGTACTTTGATGACCTGTGGTGATAAATGATAAAATCGTATTTTTGCAAAAAATAATCAAAATGAAAGATGTCAGAGTAAGATTTGCCCCGAGTCCGACCGGACCTTTACATATGGGCGGTGTGCGTACCGCATTGTTTAACTATTTGCTTGCCAAACAAACCGGCGGTAAAATGATATTACGTATCGAAGATACCGATCAAACCCGTTTTGTACCGGGTGCCGAAGAATACATCAAAGAAAGTTTGGCGTGGACCGGTATCGAATTTGATGAAGGTGTGGACGGTAAAGGGGATTTCGGTCCATACAAACAAAGTGAACGTAAAGATATTTATCAAAAATATATCAAAGAGTTACTAGACAGCGGTAAGGCATATTACGCCTTTGATACGCCGGATCATTTGGATAAAATTCGCAAAGAATTTGAAGCCAAAGGCGAACGATTTATGTATAATTATGCGACTCGGGAACAAATGGATAATTCTCTGAACATGACAGCAAATGAAGTAGGGGAGCGGTTGGCAAATGGTGACCCGTATGTCATCCGGTTTAAAATACCCGAAAATCAAGAAATCCTTATGCATGATTTGATTCGTGGGGAAGTGCGGGTCAATTCCAATACTTTGGACGATAAAGTGCTGATGAAAAGTGACGGTTTACCGACTTATCATTTGGCAAATATCGTAGATGATCATTTGATGCAAATCAGTCATGTGATTCGCGGCGAAGAATGGTTGCCTTCGTTACCGTTACATTACTTACTTTACGAAGCTTTTGGCTGGGACAAACCGCAATTTGCCCATTTACCGCTAATTATGAAACCGGTAGGAAAAGGTAAATTAAGCAAGCGGGACGGTGCTAAAATGGGCTTTCCGGTTTTTCCCTTGCAATGGCAAGACCCAAAAACCGGAGACGTTTATGCCGGTTATAGAGAAGACGGCTATTTTCCGGAAAGTTTTGTCAATCTTTTAGCCTTATTGGGTTGGAATCCGGGAACGGAACAAGAAGTTTTTAGCATGGACGAATTGATAAAACTATTCGATTTATCACGCGTCAATAAATCCGGCGCCAAATTTGATCCCGATAAAGCCAAGTGGTTCCAACACCAGCATCTACAAAAAAAATCTGCAGAAGAATTGGTTGATTTGTTTATACCTATTTTGCAAGAAAAACTCGGTTATACCATAGAAGGGAAAGCAATAAGAGAATATAGTAAAAAAGTTATCGAACTGCTAAAAGACCGCGCTACTTTTGTCAAGGATTTTTGGGATCAAGGTGCTTTCTTTTTTACCGCTCCTACTGAATACGCCGCAAAAGCCGTTAAAAAACAATGGAAAGTACAAACGCCTGAATTGATGCAAGAAGTTATCGAATTGTTAAAAGACATTGAGCCGTGGGAAGCAGCACACATCAAGGATACATTATCCGATTGGATTAACAGCAAAGAAATTGGTTTCGGTAAAGTGATGCAACCACTGCGATTGTCATTGGTCGGTGACTTAAAAGGACCGGATTTGTTTGTGATTATAGAAATGCTGGGAAAAGATGAGACTTTGAGACGGATTGAACGGGGGATTGAGAAGTTGAGTAAGTAAGTGGTAAGTGCCTAGGGGTTTAAGAGATTTCTCTCCCGACAAAAGTCGGGATCGAAATGACAGTGCACAGAATGTCATTCCGAGTGAGCGAGGAACGAGCGACGAGGAATCTCAACCAATAAAACTGACCATTTCTCGTCATCCCGACTTGTGGTCGGGATTCTGTCGAAATGACAGAGTGCTTCAAGTTTTATTAGCTTCTTTGATGATGAGTGTCATTCCGAGTGAGCAAAGCGACGAGGAATCTCTGTTAATCACATTAAATATCATCATTTAAAAATCGCCAAGTTGGATTAAAATCGTTTATCAAAGCATCCTTTTTGGTGCGTCTGTATTTTTTTATTTGTTTTTCACGACTTATGGCTGTTTCAATATCAGAAAAATGTTCATAATAAACTAAATATTTGACCTTATACTTTGCTGTAAAAGCTTTGGAAAAAGGCTAGGGATTGTTATGAAAATATAAGCGTTGTTTCAAATCATCGGTTACACCTATATACAAAACAGTTTTAGTTTTGTTGGTTAGAATATAAACATAATAAGAATATAAACATAATAATTATGTTGGGCTTGTATTTTCATGATTTATAAAATTAAAAAAAATTATATTGTATTACGTTTGAAATTTTAGGTTGTTTTAAAAGAGATTTCTCGTCATCCCGACTTGTGGTAGGGATTCTGTCGAAATGACAAATGCGACATAATTATAAAAACATTTTTTTTATTTAGACCTAGCAGGTTTGGAAAACCTACTAGGTCTTACAATGATTGTAATGCAAATAAGAAACCTACTAGGTTTTGAAAACCTAGTGTCATGTCAAGCATATTATTGTCATACCAAGCACTCGTTCTTTTTGCAGATAGCTGCGTTAAAAATTTTAACCATAGCTACGGCTATGCTGAAAATTTTATGTCTTGCTCTCCACAAAAATAACTTCGGCTTATACGTCATAACACACTTGACATGACACTAGCAGGTTTTTCAAATTATTTTTTATATGCCTGTTGATGCACATGTAACACAGCACGCCCGCTGGGTTCGTTAAGGTTTTTAAAACTTTCGTCCCATTCCAAAGCAACGGAAGTGCTACACGCCACCGAAGCTTCAAAAGGCACCGTTTGGGCTGCGGCATCACTCGGAAAATGTTGCTCGAAAATGCTACGATAATAAAATGCTTCTTTGGTATCGGGCGTATTGATAGGAAAGCGGTATTGGGCGTTTGCCAACTGTTCATCGGTTACTTCTTTGTCCACAATTTCTTTAAGCGTATCAATCCAAGAATAACCAACGCCATCGCTAAATTGTTCTTTTTGCCGCCAAGCCACAGATTCGGGTAAAATGTCTTGAAAAGCTTTACGTAATATCCATTTTTCCATTTTGCGTTTATCATCGCCGTTTTGGTCAACCATTTTATCCTTCGGATTCAGTCGCATGGCAACATCGAGAAATTCTTTATCCAAGAAAGGCACACGTCCTTCAATACCCCAAGCCGCCAGGGATTTATTGGCGCGTAAATTGTCATACAAATGCAATTTTTTGAGTTTTCGGACGGTTTCTTCATGAAAATCCTTAGCCGAAGGCGCTTTGTGAAAATACAGATAACCACCAAAAATTTCATCACTGCCTTCGCCTGATAGGACCATTTTGATGCCCATAGCTTTTATGGCACGCGCCATGAGATACATGGGTGTTGATGCCCGAACGGTTGTTACATCATAAGTCTCTAAATGATAAATCACATCGTTAATCGCATCGAGTCCTTCTTGAATGGTAAAGATAATTTCATGATGCACCGTATCGAGATGTTCGGCAACTTTGCGAGCGGCAGCCAAATCGGGCGAACCTTCCAAACCAATGGCAAAAGAATGCAGACGAGGCCACCAAGCGGCTTCCGTATCGCCTGATTCGATGCGTTTATCGGCATAGATCTTAGCAATAGCCGACGTAATGGATGAATCCAGTCCGCCGGATAACAAAACCCCGTAAGGCACATCACTCATCAATTGGCGATGTACAGCATCTTCCAAAGCTTTACGAAGCGCTTTAATATCACTGATATTGTCTTTAACATTGTCATAATCTTCCCAATCGCGATGATACCAACGCACTAGTTTTTGGTCTTTGCTATGATAATAATGTCCGGGGGGAAAGCTTTCAATTTTGTTACAAACACCTTCCAAAGCTTTGAGTTCGGACGCTACATAAAACGTGCCGTTTTTGTCCCAACCCATATACAAAGGAATGATCCCCATATGGTCGCGGGCAATCAGGTATTCATCTTTTTCGACATCATACAAAGCAAAGCCAAAAATACCGTTTAAATCTTCTAGAAAATCCACTCCTTTATCACGATATAAAGCCAGAATGACTTCCGAATCGCTTTTAGTTAAAAATTTATACGTTTTTTCGTAACACTTGCGTATTTGTTGATGATTATAGATTTCGCCATTAACTGCCAATACCAATTTGCCGTCAGCAGAATACAAAGGTTGTTTTCCGGATGTCGGATCGACAATTGCTAGGCGTTCGTGTGCCATAATGGCATTGGAATGGGTAAAAATACCACTCCAATCAGGTCCGCGATGACGCAGTTTTTTAGACATGTTTAAAATTTGCGGTCTTAATTGTTCTACCGCTTGTTTGGGTTCGAAAGCACAGACTATTCCACACATAATTTATTGGTTATTTATTGTTTTTTAGTTTTCATCTTTTTAGACCTACTAGGTTTTGGAAACCTAGCAGGTCTTATCCGGATTATTTAATGATTTGAGACCTAACAGGTTTTTTAAAATAGTAGGTCTGAATAAAATCATAAAAAAACCGCCGAGCAAAAACCCGGCGGACTGTTATTTTTTAAGCACAAGTTTCTGCTACCGGCGTGGGTAGTAATTATTATTGTTATTATTAGAATAATTCAAAAACATCAGTGCTATTTTGTCGTTTTATAGTGCAAAAATGAAAATAATAATTTAATTGACAAAATTTCTTATAAAATATTTTAAAATTCTTTTATTTCTATAAGTAATTGAAATGATAAACTAATCGATATTTAATCACAAAAAGATTTCCTAATTTTGCTATACAATATCTGTTTATGCAAAAAAGACTGCTCATAACCATTTCATTGAATATCATCATTACGGTATCACAGGTAATCGGTGGTATTATATCGGGCAGTATGGCATTGCTGTCAGATGCCATGCATAATTTTTCGGATGTTATTTCGTTGATTATCAGCTATATTGCTAATAAATTAGCTAACGAAAAAGAACAAACCATCGATAAAACTTTTGGGTATAAACGTGCAGAAATAGTAGCGGCACTAATCAATGCAACCATATTAATTGTTTTGTCATTTATAATGATTTACGAAGCGTTTTACCGGTTTAATCATCCTAAAATTGTCAAAGACAATTGGATTATTTATTTATCAATTTTGAGTATTGTTTTAAATATTTTAAGCGTGCTGATTTTGAGAGCCGGTGCGCAAAACAATCTGAATATCAAATCGACTTATGTCAATTTGTTGAGCGATGTTTTTACGTCGTTTATAGTCTTGATAGGTGGTCTATTTATCAAATATTATCATTGGTATTTTATTGACCCTTTGCTTTCTTTAATTATAGCCGGATATTTGCTCTATGTCAGTTGGGATATTTTAAAAGAATCTATGCAAATCATTATGCAATTTGCTCCGAAAGATATTGATATTTCCGAAGTAGAAAAAGCTATTTTAGAACTGCCGTCCGTCAAAAATATGCATCATGTGCATTTGTGGCGGCTCAATGATAATGATTTACGTTTGGAAGCTCATATCGAATTTAACAAAGATATTCGTTTATCGGAATTTGACGAAATATGCGAACGGATTGAAAACCTTTTACAAGAGAAATTTCGTATCAATCATACTTATATCCAGCCCGAATGGAAACGCGATGACCCAAAGATTTATATAATACCAGATCGTTAAGCAGAACACTAAACCGGACACTTCGGTACAATTCCCCGACGAAAGTCAGGAAATCACTCAGTGTCCCAGAGCAAACGCACTATAAAAAAATTAAAATACTTCTTTTAGCCCCTTAGGGGCGTCCTGTTTATAGAACATAATACCATTACAATCCAATAAAGCCCCATAGGGGCGACCTAATAAAATTATCAATACTACATGTTACAGGTCGCACCTACGGAGCTATTTGTTATCATTAATTTATCTTGCTACAAACAGTACAGCTCCTACGGAGCTGATATTAAGGGGGTTGTAAATCATTTTGCATGGTTGCATTAATGTTTTATGGCATTCCAGAATAAACTCATATGGTGCGTTTACCCTGCTCAGTGTCCTACCTGACTTAATGTCTCAAATAAAAATCTGCAATTTTTTCATATTTTCTGCCACAAATTGTAAAGTCAATGACAAAATGTCTTTATTTACGGTAGTGGCAAAACATTTGAAAGGGCTGATACAGAAAACAAAAAAATCAGAAAAAATGAAAAAAACAATTTTAGCCCTATCAACCTTAGCAATTATATTCACAGGTTGTGCGCAAGACAAAACAACCGGTAACCATACAAAAGCCGAAGTAAAAAAAGAAGCACCGGTCAAACCGGAACATGCCAAAATCAGCGATCAAAAATTGCAAAGCAATATTGCCAAAACCATGCAAGATGACTTTGCATATAAAGAAACAGAAAGTACCAAGCAAGCGCTTGCCATACTACGCGAAACCGGTAATGTGTTAAACTATATTGCCAAAGATAAAGACAAGAAAGCTAAAGAAGAATTGGCTAAATTAATCGGTGAATTAGAAATATTGATTACTAAAGATCCCAGTGTGGCTTTAGTGCCTGTTAATGTAGTTTATCAAGTAAACGATGTTGTAGTTGATATCCCTACGGTTTACGAAATAACAGATGCCGCCAAAAAAGCCATGGATGACGGCTATTATCAAGCTGCAAAAAAATTAATGGACGGTTTAACCAGCGAAATGAACGTTAAAACTACCTATTTACCATTGGTAACCTATCCGGATGCCATGAGAGTTGCTGCAGCCTTATTAGATGAAGGTAAAAAAGAAGAAGCTGCTGCTGTTTTGATGAAGGCTTTAAATACTTTGGTAGTCGAAAAAATAGATATACCGCTTCCGGTATTGAGAGCCGAAGAATTTATCAAATTAGGTGCGGCAGCCATGTTATCAGATGATAAAGATAAGAAAGATGTGGCTCAATTATTCTTGGATAATGCCGATTATCAATTACAATTAGCCGAAGCTATGGGATACGGTAAAAAAGACAAAGAATACAAAGAATTGGCTACTGCTATAAAAGACTTGAAAAAAGCTATTACCGAAGGTAAAGAAACCAAAGGTATGTTTGACAAATTATCTGAAAAAATCAAAAACTTTAAAGAAAGATTGTTCTTTAAAAAACGTCAAAATACTAAACGAAAATAATTCTATTGTGATAGACAATATTCAAGTTATAGCCGTCATTTGACGGCTATAACTATTTTTATAGACAATTTGTCAGAGAGATTGACAAATTT
Source organism: Flavobacteriales bacterium (assembly GCA_026996605.1). Taxonomy (GTDB): domain Bacteria; phylum Bacteroidota; class Bacteroidia; order Flavobacteriales; family Flavobacteriaceae; genus WGBX01. The sequence continues at coordinate 7,084 of JALWLE010000125.1, read as the reverse complement.
TAATACAAATTATATAAGGAATATGTTTTGATATACTTAAATTGAATCATAAATTAATTTTAAAAACTTTTAAAAATGGAAAAACCTAAACAAACCAACATTAAGGAACAAGACTTACAAAATAGTATCAATGATACGATGAGTAAAGACTTTAAAGTCAAAATAGATGAAGATACTCAAAAAGCTTTGGATATTTTGAAACAAACCCAAGAAGTAATCGATGAGATATCCAAAGATAAAAAAGATGATGCCAAAAGCAAATTGGCAAAATTGATTGGTGAATTGGAAATATTAATCACGAAAAATCCAAAAGTATCACTTATTCCGGTTAGCGTAAATTACGAAATAAGAGATGCCGTGGTTGATATAGAAACCGCCGAAAAATTGATTTCGGATGCTAAAAAAGCCTTTGACGACGGCTACTATCAAGCAGCAAAAAAAGTATTGAATGCATTAAGCAGTGAATACGTGATCAAAATTTCATTCTTGCCATTGGCAACCTATCCCGATGCTATGAAAATAGCTGCAAAACTGCTAGACGAAGACAAAAAAGACGAAGCCTTGGCAGTGTTGATGAATGCCTTATATATTTTAGCAATACAAGAAATAGCCATACCGTTACCTGTATTGAGAGCAGAAGAATATATCAAAGCAGCTTCCATAGCCATCAAAGAAAAAAAAGAAGAATATATAGCAACCGCCGTTGTATTGCTTGAAAATGCCGAATACCAATTGCAATTGGCAGAGGTTATGGGATATGGTAAAAAAGATAAAGAATACAAAGAATTGGCAACTGCCATTACCGAATTGAAAAACGCTATCAAAGAAAAACTTGAAACCGAAAATTTATTTGATAAATTATCAGAAAAAATCAAAAACTTTAAGGAACGTTTATTCTTTGATAAAGTCAAAGAAAACTAAATAGAGCTAACGCCATAAAAAACTCAGGTGAAATTTACCTTCGCCTGAGTTTTTATTTTTTGATAACTTTACCAAAAAATTCATAATGAACAACGTATGGCATATAAAGCAATTTAACGAACTTTCTACCCGGGAATTATACCAAATACTACAACTGCGAAATAACGTCTTTGTCGTAGAGCAAAATTGTGTGTATCAAGATGCTGACGGTAAAGATTATGACGCTTATCATTTATTTCTTAAAAAAGAAGGACAAATAATTGCTTATGCCCGCTTGTTTAAATCCGGTGATTATTTTGACAAAGCAAGTATCGGTAGGGTCGTGGTGCATCCAAAATTCAGAAAACAAAATTTGGGAAAAATATTGATGCAAAAAGCCCTACAATATATGACGGAAAACTTAAAAGAACCTACGATTGAAATCAGTGCGCAAACTTATTTACGCAAATTTTATAATGATTTGGGATTTAAAGTAATAGGTGATGAATATTTAGAAGACGGACTGCCGCATATACGGATGATTTACGGCTAAAAAAAGTTTGATTAATGTAAATAATTTTATAACTTTGTTTGATGACAATTATTTGAAATAAAATCAATCATTATGAAAACTAAAATTAGCTTATTGAGTTTAATGTTGCTACTAACTACGATTGGATTGGCACAACAAGAAGAATTTAATCATTATCATTTTGAAATTAGTGACAGTAACAATTATTTTAATAAAATAATAATTGAAAAAACTCTGAATTTATCCGATAGTAATTCTTCTAACGTTAGAGAAATAAACAATATTAATAGCCTGCAAAAATTGGATAGCACAATTATATATAAAAAAGATGTTAACTCTCAATGGACAATTTATTATAATAAATATGAATATAATTATGATACTAGCGAAAATTTAACCAATTATATAAAATATGATTGGGATACAAATACAAATCAATGGACATATTTATCTAAAAGTGAATTTGCTTTTGATGCAAATGAAAATCTAACCTTACGTTCCAAATACGATTGGGATACAAATTCTAATCAATGGATTGGTGTTTATAAATATGAAGATGCTTTTGATGCGAATGGAAATCAAACCTTACGTTCCAAATATGATTGGGATACAAATACGAATCAATGGGTAGGTGCTTATAAATATGAATATACTTTTGATACCAATGGAAATAATATCTTATATGTGAAGTATAATTGGGATACAAATTCTAATCAATGGATACCTGAATATAAATATGAATTTGTTTATGATATAAATGGGAAAGAAACCTTATCAAATATGTATAATTGGAATCCGAATACAAACCAATGGACTATTTCACACAAATATGAATCCACTTATGATACCAATGGAAATTTGACCTTAAAAATAGGGTATAGTTGGAATTCGAATACAAATCAATGGATAAATTATAATAAAAAAATATACACATATGATACCAATGGAAACTTAACCTTGATCATGAAGTATAATTGGGATTCAAATTCCAATCAATGGACAAATTCTTATAAAAACGAATATACCTATGATACAAATGGAAATCAAATATTGTTTATAATGTCTAATTGGGATACAAATTATAATCAATGGATAGGTGTTTATAAATATGAATATGCCTATGATACCAACGGCAACAGAACTTTATATATGAAATCTAATTGGGATACAAATTCTAATCAATGGATAGGTGCTTATAAATATGAAGATGCTTATGATGCGAATGAAAATCAAATATTACATATGAGATACAGTTGGGATACAAGTACGAATCAATGGGTAGGTAACTATAAATATGAAAATACTTTTGATTTATCAATCAATATTTCCGATTTGGCAGTGCCTTTCTGGCTCCCTAATATTTTTACTAATAAACCTTTGGAATATTTAAAATTTGATTGGGACAATACTACAAACACTTGGGTTGCATCAGAAAAAAGTATTCTTTATTACTCCGACACAAGCGCCATTAACGAATTATCGGATAATAACATCCAATTATATCCCAATCCGGTTAGCAGTGATTTGAATATTAATTTTGAAAACCACAACGGTCCGGCAGTTTTTGAAGTGTTTGATATGCAAGGTCATAAATTGTTAAGCCGAAAAGTTTATAAAAAAGACCAAATTAAGCTTAATGGTTTAAGTTCCGGTGTATATCTATACACTATTATGATAGATGGTGGTAAGAAAAGTGGTAAAATTATAAAGAAATAACAAATAGTTTTCTAACTTTGTAAAAAGTTCATTATGAAAGACTTTGAAAAATATATAGAAATTAATTCCGAAAAAAGATTTGGAAAACCGGTTATAAAAGGAACCAGAATTTCAGTTTATGATGTTTTATTCTGGTTATCCGAAGGTATGACTAAAAAGGAAATTATACGTGATTTTCCGGAACTTAACGAGGAACAAATAAATGCTTGCCTTGCCTTTGCTGCAAACAAGGAACAACGTCATCGTTATGCATCATGAAACTTTTGTTTGACCAAAATATTTCTTTTAGACTCGTAAGAAAAATATCTAATTTGTATCCTAAAGCAAAACAAGTCAGAGAACTTGGTCTGGAAAACGCAACTGACAGGGAAATATTTGATTTTGCCATAAAAAATAAATATACAATGGTAACTTTTGACGCTGACTTTTGTGATATTAATAATCTTAAAGGTTTTCCAATAAAAATAATTTGGTTAAGAACAGGTAATACAACTACCAAAAATCTTGAAAAAATCTTTATTGATAAATTTGATATGATCCAAACATTTCTAACAGAAGAAAGCGGCTGTCTTGAAATTATAAATTAGAAGAATACTAAAATATTTAAACTTAATCTTTTTTTTATTAAGACCTACTAGGTTTTGAAAACCTAGCAGGTCTGTAAATAATTATAAATCAACATGAAAAGACCTGGTAGGTTTTAAAAACCTGCCAGGTCTTGTTATTAATTTTTATTTCCGTTTCTTCTTAAAATTTCGTTTGGGTTTTGGTAATTTAGATACCGTATTATTTTTGATTTCAATATTGTCTTGGTCTTCATCGGTATCGTAAAGCATTTCAAAATCTATTTGTTTTTTTTCGGGATTGGTTTTCTTAACCTTGACGGTTACCACATCGCCGAGTTGGTATTTTTTGCCGGTAATTTCGCCTATCATCGCATATTCGTCTTCATCGTAGTAATAGTAATCATCACGCATTTCGGTGCGTCTGACCAAACCTTCTACTTTATTGGCGGTTAATTCTACATAAATACCCCATTCAGTTACGCCGGTTATAACACCTTCAAACGGCACATCTTTAAAATCACGAATATATTTGGCTTGCATATATTTGATAGAATCACGCTCGGCACTGGCAGCTTGTATTTCCATATTGGTGCTATGCACACATTTTTTTTCGTAATCTTCCCTGTTTGGCGACGGCTTTTTATCGAGATAATTTTGCAACAACCGATGTACCATCACATCGGGATAACGGCGTATAGGCGAGGTAAAATGCGTATAATAATCAAATGCCAATCCGTAATGCCCGCGATTTTCAGTCGTATAAACCGCCTTGCTCATACTACGTATGGTCAGGGTTTCCAACATATTTTTTTCGGGCTTGTCTTGAATATCTTGCAACAAACCATTAAGCGATTTTATAATAGCTTTACGGGATTTTAAATCCAATTTGTACCCGAATTTTTGCACAATAGTATTCAAATCCTGCAATTTTTCGGGCGCCGGTTCATCATGCACCCGATACACAAAAGTTTTGTCTTTGGGTGGTAATTTTTTGGTAACAAATTCTGCGACTTTCCGGTTTGCCAAGAGCATAAATTCTTCAATCAATTTATTGGCATCTTTACTTTCTTTAAAATACACTTCAACCGGATTGCCTTTGTCGTCCACCTTAAAACGGACTTCAATCCTATCAAAACTGATAGCCCCTTTTTTAAAGCGTTGTTGTCGTAATTGTTTGGCTATTTTATCTAACAATAAAATTTCGTCTTTAAAATCCCCTTCGGCACCTTCTATGATTTCTTGGGCTTCTTCATAAGTAAATCTTCTGTCGGAATGTGTTACGGTGCGTCCATACCATTCTTTATAAACTTTGCCGGTTTCATCCATTTCAAAAACGGCTGAATAGGTCAATTTGTCTTCATGCGGTCGTAATGAGCAAAGTTCATTAGATAAAACTTCGGGCAACATCGGCACCACTCTATCGACTAAATAAACCGATGTAGCACGGTTGTAGGCTTCTTTGTCTAAAATGGTTCCGGGTTGCAAATAATGAGAAACATCGGCTATATGCACACCTATTTCATACCGTCCGTTATCGAGCTTTCTGATGGACAACGCATCATCAAAATCTTTGGCATCAACCGGATCAATGGTAAAGGTGGTGATATCGCGCATATCACGACGTTTTTTGATTTCTTTTTCGGTGATTTGCTTGGGCAGATTGTCGGCAAATTTTTGCACTTCGGGGTCAAATTCGTAAGGCAAATCATATTCGTCTAAAATAGCGTGTATTTCTACTTCATGTTCGCCGGGTTGCCCTAACACTTTAACGACTTTACCTAGGGGGCTACCGACTTTTTGGGGCCAATCATAAATTTCCACTACGACTTTTTCGCCGTTTTTAGCACCGTTAAAATGGTCTTTACTGACAAATATTTCTTTATACATTTTGACATCATCCGGATCGACAAAGGCATAGTTCTTAAACATTTTAACGATACCCGTAAAATGGGTTTTGGCGCGTTCTATGATTCTGACGACTTCGCCTTCCGGTCTTTTACCGGGTTTCTGTTTAATGATTTCCACTTCAACCAAATCGCCATGTAAAGCTTTGTTTAGACGATTATTTGGTATAAAAATATCATTTTCAAGTTCATCGACAATAGCAAATCCACTACCGTTATTAGTCATATCAATGACACCGAGATACAATTTCTTTTGGATAATCTGATATTTGCCGCGTGAAGTCTGTTTGATTCTGTTTTGTTTGACCAGTTTTTTAAGATCTTTTTGTATTTGTTTTCTAACCTGTTCCGAGTCAAATTCGAGTTTAGCGGCAATTTGTTTATAGTTAAAAGATTTTTCGGGATGACTGCCCAATATCTGTAATATTTTAATCAATAAAGATTCTTTGTTTTGTTTCATAGAGAGTAGTATTTTTAATTATACTATAATTTATTGCAAATATAAGGCTTAATATTTAGTTAAAAGTTGAATGTAAAAAGTTGAAAGTTAGATTTGTATTTCATAGATAATTATTTTGATTTACTCTAAACATATTTCACTTTTTTTCTAATCCTGCTTTTCAACAATCTTTATTATATAATTTTTTTGTTTTTATAAATTTTTAAAAGAAGTATGATGATATATATAGCTTGTTCGTTTTGTGAATGTTTTAAAATTTTTAAAATATTTCACTCATTATTAAGATGATAGCTTTAAATGATTTTATGAACTATCTGTCAATGAAATGTTAATAAATATTCAAAATAAAATTTGGTCAAACCGAATATTTTTACAATATAAAATGACTATGAATTAAACAAAAAATTTAGTTATTTTCTTTTAAAAACTTATCAACAATTTTAACTGTTTGAAAAGCTATATTTTACTAAACTTATTAACAATAATGATGTAAAATGTTAATTTCCGATTTTATACCGGTTTCATCATCTTTTTAACTATGAAATTTGTTATATTTGAGCTGTTAAATTAATGATTTTTGAAAGAAATCCGGCAAAATATCAACGATAAAGAAAAATACAGGCAACTTTGGCATGCTTTTACCAAAGGTGATATGCCTGCATTCAGACAAATTTATGCCGGTTTTTACCCGGTTTTATATCGCTATGGACTCTTATACTTAGATAAGCAAGATACGGAAAACACCATTCAAGATTTGTTTTTATATATTCTTCAAAAACGCGATCATTTAAAAAAGGTTGATAACGTCAAAGCGTATCTGATTACAAGCTACAAGCACCGGATTTTTAAATTGTTAAAATCCAAAAATATTTCTTTAGAAAGTTTACCGGTTGAGTTGAAAGTAGAAGTTAAAGATAATATTTGGACGGAATTATTGCAAAAAATCATCGGGAAATTAAGCCCCAGAGAACAAGAAATTGTCCGGTTAAAATATTATCAAAATTAT
>JALWLE010000124.1 GCA_026996605.1 Flavobacteriales bacterium | reverse complement strand
ACATCTTCTATCTTTGTTGAATATTTGAATAAAACTTTACCGCCAAATTCAGCTCCTTTGGCTTTGCCTAAAAATTTGGTATTCCCGTTTAGAATTTCCTTTATTTTTTCCAAGTGATTATCATTTTCAGATAGAATTTCAAATTTAAATTCTTGCCCCTTCTTTAAATAATGATAGACATACAAACCGCTTTTCCGGGAACTGCGCTTTGCTATGTTTCGTGATGATTTGATGCTATCGCCGTAATTAGGTTTTGCTATGTGCAACTGTTCATTCTCAAAAATAAAATAAACGGCTCGTTGTTGTTTGAGTTTTTTGTTCTTAAAATCATGGTTTGTCGGGAAATTTATTACCGTATCATTATTTTTATCTTTTTCGTAGTAGTAGCTTGCCGGTATTTTATGGCTTCTTTTCCCATTGATAATTAAATGTGCATCGCCAAATAACACGCTGCCATTAAAAATGATATCATTAATGGTGTCATCAGTAATTTTATTTTCTGCTTTTTGATGAAACAAACTTCCCGCTACAATTCCACGTATATTGCTACCGGGTATATATGCCAATGCTTCCGTGTTTTGCTCGGTTTTACTTTTGCTGATTAGCACCAGATTTTCTTGTACGGTGCAAGTGTATATATGTTTTGTCATGATTGTTCGTTTTTATCAAGTTTAACCAGACATCTACCCAAACCGCGATAGCGTTTTTCGCCCATAAGTTTGAGCATTTTAAAAGCTTTTTCCAGCTCTTCAATATTCTTATCTGATATTGTTTCTTCATTAACCGGTGTTATTTCGGCTTCAAGCGTTAAGGGAATACAAACTTCACTTTTAACCAAAGCCGTATCTACATTTTGTTTGTTATTATCCAAGCGGGTGGTAGTAATATTCCGGTACAGTCCTTTGATTAATTCCGTGTTGTTTTTTAGATAATTGGCTTCATCATCAGGCAAATGAGCCGTACCGAAATAGAGTTTTCCGTCTTGCAAGTCAGATTTTTTAAGATTTTCTGCTTCTTCCGGTAATTCATGTCCAAACAATTCCTTGCCGTTTGGCAAGTGACATTCGTAATACGCATCACGTATCAGTCCTTTTAAGGTTTTGCCGGGGATAATAGGCAAATTGTCATCGTCTTTCATCAGGACGCTATCTATACTACCGCTTCCCAAACCGGTGCCGATACGCCAAAATGAATAAAATGTTATGGTATATTTCATAATTAGATGTTTTTAAATTTAGTTCCTACGGATATTAGAGTATGGTAATCTATGTATGCTTCTTTATTTTCAATAATCTTTTGATAATTATTACCGTATTTTCTTTGTATTCTACCCATAATTGTTTTTTCCATTTCCGGATTGTTAAACTTCACATCCACCCATTCACGCATGGCATTTGTAGGGGCGTCATCTTTTTTAAGTTCTTTTATATCATTTAATAATCCTGAAATACTTGGGGCATCCGTTTTATCAAGATAATAAGGACCTTTGATAAATTTAAATTTCTTTTTAGTTGTTAAATCCTTTTTTATAATTTCTTTATAACTGTCAACAAACGAATCTTGCACCAAGTGAAAATGCAAACAAGAATGCGTTCTTTTACTTTCATTTTTGGCATAAGAAGTCAGTTCTTCCGCCAAATATGCGGAGTAATGTAACGGAAACTTTTCTTTGACAAAGACGATACCTGCCGCTGCAGTCAGTTTTCCACCGTAATCTTTTAATTTCTCTTCTGTTTGTTTTTCAAACTCTTTTAAATATGCATAAGTAAACGCTATAGCCAAGTCGCCTCGGATAATCAGTGTTAAATCATCACCACCTAATACAATGGGACGCATAGCAAGCATTTCATTTCCGTCATTATCAATTTCTCCGTTATATAGTAACCTTACTGCTTCCACGCCTTTTTGATAAGCGGCAATGGTTGATTTTTCCACATTTTCAGAAAAACCTTTAAGTGTTTCTAAAATTCCTTTCCCTTTTCTAATATCATTTTCGTTTTTTCTAATATCATTAATTCTATTTCCCATGCCATTTCCGTCAATATGGATTAATGCGAGCCAGCTTTTGGTGCTTCCTTTGGCAATTTTTGAAAATTCGGTAGGGTAGGTTATGTCATTTATTTTTGTCTTATCTTGTAGTGCAGTCGCTTCTTTATTTTTTTGCTTTGCATAAGTAATAATGTCCGGATATTCTGAATCATCGTTATGATATTCGGTATATGCCGGATTGCCGGTTCTCCTATTTTTTCTCCTTGCCATTAATCCCAAATCAAGATCGTAAAGCGGACGGTTTCGTTGGGCTCTTAATCGGGCATCTAAATCATCAATAGCTTTGTCTTGATCATCATTTATTTCAACTACTGCTTGACTAAACGGTACACCGGGAGCTTTTTTTAAAAGACATTTATGATACTCCTTAAAGATTGTTTTAGCATCATCTTCATTTTCTGTTTTAAAGCGGATATTCCCGGCGGCTTTCAGGTAAAATGTTCCTTTAATATTTTCTTTTTTAAGAAATTTGCAAAACCAAGTGGTGCACATCTGTTCCACAATCTCACTCGCACCAACAATCTCCCGCAACTTGTTAGTCTCAAAAATATAGGACTGAATGCCTTGCACGGTCAGTCCGTAGAGGTATTTTTTTGTGCTCATAAAACAACTTTTTAAAATTCCCCGACAATTTACTAACTATTAATTTTAGAATTAAAAATTATTAGAAAAAGTTATTAACAAGTTATCAACTTTAATAAAAATTATTTAATAAAATGTATTATTAAAAATATTTTGTTAAATTTGATATAGATACTATCCTAAAAAGTGTGAAGATAGATTGAATATAGGCTAAAATTTGGCTCTTAAAAATTGCATTTACTAATGGAATTTACGAGTTACAAAAATTTTAGAACAAGTAAGTACGACTATTTTAAAGTTTTTAATTTACCAATTCTATCATTATACTTCATACATTATTCATATATTTGAGCTGAAATTTTTATTATGAATTTATCTGTATTACAATTAGCGGCAATATCATATTTTATAGGTTTTTTATTTCTACTCATTATTCGTTCTTATGATAAATACGATAAGGAACCTTTATGGCGGATGGCTGTCTTTTCTTTTTTAGGGGGTGTAGTGGCAGTTGGGGTTTCTTCCGTATTGTATAGCTTTATACATCCGAAACTAAATTTAACGGATGCTGTCTTAAAAGTCGGAACGGTCGAAGAGTTTTCAAAACTTTTGACCTTGTTTCTTTTGTATAAAATCATCAAAAAAGAATTTGATGAAATAGTTGACGGAATTGTCTATGTAGCAGCGGTTTCATTGGGATTTTCGGTGATTGAAAATATTTTTTATGCCCAACATGCTTCTTTTCCTTTATTATTGCTTTTTAAACGTTTTATGTTTGCAACCGTCGGACATATTTCGTTTTCTGTGTATATGGGCATTGCGTTTTATGTACATAAAAAAATCAGAAAGAATTATACCGGATTATTTTTGGCTTTTCTGTTATCCACCTTGGCGCATGGTTTATATGACGGATTGCTCTTCAATAAAAATTTGACATTTTTGTTTTTGCCGCTATACATTTTATTAATTATTTTCCAATTTCGCTTGCTAAAAGTTGCCTATGCTTATTCTAAAATGAAAGGGCAATTTGATTTAAGCAATTTTAAAACTTTAAAAAACAATGTAAATGATTGGCACTGTTGTAATTGCAATCAAAAAGACGCCAAATTAGTTGGCAATAAGAATGTAGATTTGCTTATTTGTCATACTTGCGAGCATTTGATGATATCCAAACCGGCTTTTGACCGGTTATTAAAATTTTACCGCCCTAAACTGAATCGTAAATTGTTTTATCAAAGTTTAGAAGCTTCAAATGAGAAAGTCATTGTAAATCAACATGAAACAATAGTTTATCATCCGGCACAAAAACGTTTTAATGCCAATTTAATAGATTTGAAAAATTGGTTTATCGATGAGAACAAACGCGATTTAGCATTATATCATACCACCTTGGAAGGTCGGATTTTTTATTATTTGGGTTTTAAATATTTATCATAATGTCCGATAAGAGAGTATTTATAGGCAGTTTTATTCAAAATGAAGTTTTGACGCATTTATTTGAACAATCCAAACAGGCATTAGATCAAAAAGGGCAGTTCAAATGGACACGAACGCCCGAAAATTTTCATATCACTTTCCATTTTATCGGGGCTATGGCTGAAGCGGACATTAAAGTTTTGCAAGTTGTTTTAAAGGATTTGATGCAAAAGGATTACGATTTCGGTTTGGAAGTTACCGGATTAAACTTTTTTGAAAGGAAAGGACGCCCTAGTGTTTTGTATGCAGGCGTTAAACCAAATAAGCGCTTATTTGACTTACATCAAGCCATTCAAAAGCATTTGTATGAACATGGTTTTATCAGCGAAATACAAAGCCGGTTTACGCCACATATTACTTTGGCACGAATCAAGAAAGCACCGGCAAATTTTGTGGAACACATCAGCCAAATTAACCGGAATTTTCAACCGCAAAAGCTGCACCCGGTACGTGTTACTTTGATAGAGAGTGTTTTATCGCCGCAAGGTGCTTTGTATCGGAAACTTTCTTGATGATATTAAGACAACTCTAACATGCGTTCTATAGAAACCAATGCTTTTTTACGCAATTCTTCTTCGACCTTAACTTCTGGTAACTCATAGTTTAACGCCAAGTAAATTTTTTCCAAAGTATTACGTTTCATATACGGACACTCGGTACAGGCACAGCCGGTTTCATCATGTTCGGGTGGGGCGGGAATCAGTATTTTATCGGGGGCAATTTGCGCCATTTTGTGCAAAATACCCGATTCGGTTGCAATGATAAATGCTTTGGCATCGCTGTTTTGTACGTATTTGAGCAATCCCGAAGTAGAACCGATGTAATCGGCAATGTTTAGAATATAATCCCGTGATTCAGGATGCGCAATAATTTTGGCTTCCGGATATTCGGCTTTCAGTGCTAATATTTTTTCAAGCGAAAACTCTTCGTGTACTTCACAGGCACCGTCCCAAAGTAGCATATCTCTTCCGGTTTTTTTGATGAGATAACTACCGAGATTTTTGTCCGGTGCAAAAATGATTTTTTTGTCTTTCGGAATGGAATTGATAATTTTTTCGGCGTTGGATGATGTACAAACAATGTCGGTCAGCGCTTTGATATCTGCCGATGTATTGACATAGGATACTACAACATGGTCGGGGTGTTGTTTTTTAAAAGCTTCAAATTGGTCTCTCGGGGCGGATTCAGCAAGGGAACAACCGGCAAGTAAGTCTGGTAGCAGTACTTTCTTATCCGGATTTAAAATTTTTGCTGTTTCAGCCATAAAATGCACCCCGGCAAATAAAATGATATCGGCATCGGTTTTGGCAGCCGCTTGTGCCAAAGCCAAACTATCGCCGACAAAATCTGCAATATCTTGTATCTCGGCAACTTGATAATAATGTGCCAAAATAACGGCATTTTTTTCTTGACGCAAACGATTAATTTCTTTAACCAAATCTATGTTTTTAGGAACAGCCAAGTCCAAATAGCCCTTTTGCGGTAGTGTTTCAATAGCTTTTTTGAGATTCATAAACCATAATTTTTGGTAAAAATAAAATTTTGTAAGATATGAAGCAAAGTTTATGCCTAAAAAATCTGAAATCAATTTCTCAATTTCTCAATGAAGCACAAGAATCGCACTTTCCACTTCGATTACTGAGCTTGCCGAAGTATTAACTTTCAACTAATGTCCTCAAATAATTCCCAAAAATTTGGAAAAGACTTAACCACGACTTCCGGATGATTGATAACCAATTCCGGATATTTCTTTTGTAAAATAGCAAAACTCATCGCCATACGATGGTCGTTGTAAGTGTCGATACTGACATTCGGGTGTTGTACAACGGGTTCAAACAGTTCAAAACTATTATCGGTGATATGAACGCCGGCACCGAGCTTTTGCATTTCTGTTTGCAGGGCAGATAAACGGTCGGTTTCTTTGATACGTAAGGTTTGCAAACCCGTCAAACGGCATTTAACACCTAATGCCAAGCAAGTAACTGCCAAAGTTTGTGCTAAATCAGGGGTTTCAAGCAAATCGAAATGGACAGATTCGGGCAACTTAAAATCTTTTTGTTTGGTTAAAACGATTTCTTGATTGGCATCAAACCTAGTAATGACACCAAATGATATAAAATAGGATACAATTTTCCGGTCACCTTGTAAGGAATTTTTATCAAAAGGTTTCAGACGAATTTCAGCTTGATTAAGAACACTCATAGCACCATAAAAATATGAAGCGGAAGACCAATCCCCTTCAATGTTCACTTGTTGGCGGGCAAGCTTGTCAGTCGGATATACTTTGATGATTTCATTGTTTTGTTCCGTACGTATTCCGAGTTTGGACAAGATGGATAAGGTCATCTGTACATAAGGCTTTGATACTTGTTTGCCTTTTAAATGCAAGGTCAAACCATTGGGTAATTTAGGCGCAATTAAGAGCAAGGCAGAGATGTATTGACTACTGACATTTTGGGCTATTTCGACCGTATTTCCGGTTAATTTTTTTCCCTTAATCCGTAAAGCCGGATAGCCGTCTTGTTGCAGGTAACTAATGTCGGCACCGAGATGATTTAAAGCATCTACCAAAATTTTTACCGGTCGTTGCCGCATACGTTCGGACCCGTCTAAAACAAATATTTTGCCTTCAAGAGTACTCAATAAAGCCGTCAAAAAGCGCATTGCCGTTCCGGCATGCCCGATATTTATTACAGAATCATCATTTTCGGAAATTTGTTGCAAAGCTTCTTGTAACACGCGGGTATCTTCTGCCGTAGATAAATTGTTGATTTTCAATGTTGAATATAAATATTGTAAAATCAACAAACGGTTCGAAATACTTTTGGATGCGGGAATACTTAAACTTTGCATGGATAAATGGTTTATAAAAACAAAAGTAAGAAAAATGTTTGTTCATCAAATAATCGATTAACCAAATAACCCCATACGAAAGTAGGGGCAGGCATATAACCAAATAACCGATTAAACAATTAACCAAAAAACAGTATATTAGCTGTCTCAAAGCAGATACGATTTTATGAAGTTTATAGCAATCAATACAGAACTCTCATTATCCGGACACGACGTAGTTAATACGACGGAACAGCAGTTTTATGAAATGCTTCTTAATGACGTTGATTATGTGATAGTTAGCGGCGGTGATGGCTTGTTGCGCAGGATTATTGAATATATCATTTTTTCGGGGCAACACAAACCCAAAATCATTATAGACGCCAAAGGCTCGTTTAATGTGATTGCTAAACGGCATCTGATTCCAAAATTATCTAAAACGCTCAAAAAAATTGAAGCAGGCGAAGCACTTCAAACCAAAAAACAAGATGTATATAAGCTGAACGACTTCATCTTTTTATTTTCTGCCGGCAATATGTTTGATGCTTTACATATTCACCTATCAGAAATGTTGCGTATCGGTTTTTTGTCCAAAGGTCCTTTAAAATATTTGATTTCTTCGATACTGATATCACCTATTGTGATCTTAACCACGCCTTTTCTGTTGTTTTCAAGAAAAAGATTTTTTGTATTTACGCCTGTTAAATGGTTTAATTTTTTAAATTTTTATACCAAAGTGGACGAATTGCAAGTTGATTTAAAAAACTCATACAACTTATTGGAAATAGATGGCGATTTAGTCATACTTAAAGATTCAAAAATCAACATTAAGCGTTTGGATAGCATTGAGATTGTATATAAATAAAGCCGATTGGAAACATATTAGGTGTCGCCCCTACAGGGTTCAACGGAATACTTAATTTCTTATCTTTCAACTTTGCCCTAGGCACAAATATATCAGATAAATCAAAGAAACAACAATCAAAGTCACAAACATCAAACGAAGCATAACAATCGCACTTTCCACTTTCCACTTCGCACTATAAGATTCCTCAATTCCTCAAATATAAAATTGAATCACAGTCTGAAGTAACGCGTAAAAATCAAAGAGTAAAGTTTTTCATGAAGCAGAAAAGAAATCATCATTATATCAAATAGTTCGTTTCGCTTAATTTTAGTATTTTTACAACCGCAACCCGATAAGATAATTTTTTATGACTTTTAATTTTAAAAAGATAATACCGCATTTGATAGCAGTCGTACTGTTTTCTGCTGTGTCATTTGTATATTTTAGCCCTGTTTTACAAGGTAAAGTGCTTAATCAGAGTGATTTGGTGCAAGCAAAAGGTATGGAACACGAGCGTGAAGTTTTTAAACAAAAAGACGGCAAAGAAGCCTATTGGACCAATGCCACATTTGGTGGTATGCCTACCTATTTATTGGGTTCATCCTTTCCTAATGATTATATTTTATCTTTGAATAAGGCATTGAATTTTTATCCGCGACCGGTCAATTTCTTGTTTTTATATTTTTTGAGTTTTTATATTTTGATGTTGGTACTACGGATTGATTGGAAATTGGCAATTTTGGGCAGTTTGGCTTTCGGTTTATCGACTTATTACATTATTATCATAGGGGTGGGACATTTGGCAAAGGTGCGGGCGATTGCGTATTTTCCTTTGGTCATTGCCGGCATTTTATTGGTGTTTGAACGCAAAAAATATCTTTGGGGATTTATCTTGACAACTTTGGCAGTCGCTTTGGAACTCAATACCAAGCACTACCAAATGACTTATTATCTGTTGTTTGCGGTTTTGTTTTTAGGACTATTCTTTTTGATAGACGCCTATAAAACGGGGCAATTAAAACTTTTCGGGAAGGAATTAGGCGTATTATTGGTAGCGGCGTTGTTGGCTTTGGGTATGAATGCGACCAATATTTTACCTGCGCAAGAATATGTCAAGTACAGTATTCGCGGTAAAAGTATTTTGTCGATTAATCCGGATGGCAGTCCGAAAAAACAACAAACCAAAGGTTTATCAAAAGATTATATCACGGAATACAGTTATGGTATTGCCGAAACTTTCAACCTTTTAGTGCCACGATTTATGGGCGGCAGTAACGATGAAAATCTTGGAACGGATTCGCATTTATATCAGGCATTATCCGGTAAAACCGATGCCCGTACGGCAAAAGATTTTGTATCGCATGTCAGCACGTATTGGGGCAAGCAACCCATAGTAGCGGCGCCGGCTTATATCGGGGCGATTACCATATTTTTGGCTTTTATCGGTTTGTTGTTTTACAAAGGGCGACATAAAAAATGGATTGTGGCTACAATTATTTTAGCATTAATCTTGTCTTGGGGTAAAAATTTATCTTTTGTAACCGATTTCTTTATCGATTATGTACCGCTTTACAACAAATTCAGAGCCGTTTCGTCCATTCAGGTCTTGATTGAATTTTTGTTGCCGATTTTGGCAGTTTTAGGTTTGTATAGTTTTATTAAGTCGGATTTGTCTGTTCAAGAAAAACAAAAGAAATTATTGTTGGTTACCGGCTCGTTGGGTGGCTTGCTGCTAGTGTTTATATTGATGGGCAGTAGCTTTTTTACCTTTGAAAGTCCGAACGATGTCATGTATGCCAAATACGGCTTACTCGAAGCCCTGATTGACGATCGCAAAGCCATGTTGGTCAATGACAGTATTCGTTCGCTATTGTTTATTTTGGCAGCTGCCGGTATTTTATTCGGCATATTGAAACAAAAAATTAGCGTTAAAATCGCTGTGCCTATTTTAGCGCTATTGGTTTTATTGGATTTAGCCGGTGTTGATAAGCGCTATGTCAATGATGATAGCTTTGTCAATGATGATTATTTGAGCCGTGTGTTTATGCCTTCGCCTATCGATAAAGAGCTATTGAAAGATCAATCTTACTATCGCGTGATGAATTTAACACGCAACCCGTTGACTGACGGATTGACGTCATATTTTCACAAGCAATTGGGGGGGTATCACGCTGCCAAACCCCGTCGTATTCAAGATATCTTTGATTTTTATTTGTCAAAAGACATCAATCCGGAAATTTTGAATATGTACAATGTCAAATATATTATCGGAACAGACGAAAAAAATCAACAGGGGATTCAGCTTAATGACCAAGCCAATGGCAATGCGTGGTTTGTAAAGCAAATAGATTTTGTCAAAGATGAGAACGATGAAATATTAAAACTGGGCAAAATTAATACGAAAAATGAAGCGGTTCTCAATGAAAAATACCGTCCGGAATTGTCGTTTACCCCCTATAAAGATTCGCTTTCCGTGATTAAATTAACGGCTTATCATCCTGAAAAACTGCAATATGAAAGTCAAAATACACAAGAGGGTTTGGCGGTTTTTTCAGA
>JALWLE010000123.1 GCA_026996605.1 Flavobacteriales bacterium | reverse complement strand
CTGCCAGAACCGTAAAAAATAGAATTAAATAAACCATAAGCTATTAAAAAAGTTAAAGATTAATCGTTTCTGTTATCAAGCAACCGGTTATACCAATTTTAAATAAAAAATAGTCCAAAAAGATTTGGTATTCCCTACAATAGTCGAGAGCAAACAATACCGATACTACTTAAAAATAGTTCAATTTATTGGACTATATTGAAAGTTTAATCGGCACTACTTCACCCGCTTCGGATTATTTGTCACAAAACTTTTCCAACTGCCATATTTTTTTGTTTCGCTGTTTTGTCCTTTGTTAAAATAATGACAAACCGCTACCGCCAAACCGTCTGTGGCGTCAAGTTTGGTCGGTAAAACGGAAATATTGAGCAAACGTTTGAGCATTGCCGCTACTTGTTCTTTGCTGGCATTCCCGTTACCGGTAATTGCCATTTTGACCTTTTTGGGCAAATATTCGGTAATCGGCACTTCTCGATACAGTCCGGCAGCCATCGCCACGCCTTGCGCACGCCCCAATTTGAGCATGGATTGTACATTCTTGCCGAAAAAAGGCGCTTCAATTGCCAGTTCGTCCGGATGAAACTCGTCAATCAACTGCAACGTGCGTTCAAATATTTTTTTCAGTCGCAGGCTGTGACTGTCGTATTTGCTCAAAATCAATTCGTCCATTAAAATCAACTCCAATTCATTTCCGGTCACTTGAATCATGCCAAACCCCATAACCGTCGTTCCCGGGTCTATTCCTAATATGATTTTTTCTGTTTTCACGTCTATAATTTCTAAAATCTATTTTTTTTATGTATTTTGCCATTTATCAAATGTATAAACTTCTGACAAAATATCATAATTTAATTTTTAAAACCGGTAAAATTCTATTGAGTTTAGCAGCCGTTTACTACCTATGGCAACACCGGTATTTAAAACTTATGTGGCATGATTATACCGGATTACTGTCAATTAAATTTACCATAATATTGTTGATTTTCAGTGTTTTAAATTGGTTTTTTGAAATCAAAAAATGGCAATATTTAGCCGGACATATCCAACCGGTCAGCACCAAAGAAGCAGCCAAACAAAGTTTGATCAGCTTTGCTTTATCTTTACTGACGCCCAATCGTGTTGGCGAATATGGTGCCAAAATGTTGTTTTTCGATTCGAAACATTTTAAAAAGCTTATACCACTGACTTTGATTGGCAATTTTTCGCAATTGCTCATCACCTTAATAGCGGGGGCATTGGCTTGGGTTTATGCTTATCGGATTGGAATTTTTAAAAAAATTGTTGATTTACAGGTTTTTACAAATAACTATCTTACTATTGGTACATTATTAATAGCCGTTTTGTCAGTTCTCATATTGGTTATCAAACGCTTAAAAAAACACCGGCAATATCCGGTTTTGCAATCTCGTATTTGGCTGCAAAGCACAGGTTATGCTTGGCTGCGACATCTGATTTTTTCAAGTCAGTTTGTATGCTTGCTTCTGTATTTCAATGTTCCATTTAATCCAATTCACCTTTATACCGGTGTGTCGTTGGTCTATTTTGTGTCTGCTTTTATCCCCATTTTGGCTTTTATGGATTGGGCAGTCAAAGGGAACGTCGCTATTTGGATTTTTTCAAGTTTACAGATAAAAAGTGCGCTTGTGCTAAAAATAATTACACTCATGTGGATTGGTAATTTTTTAATTCCTTTTATAATTGGGCTTATATGGTTGTGGCAGTCAAAAACTTTTAAAAGATGAAGCTGATAGTAGTTATTATCGCCGGTATCTATGTTATTTGGATATTATGGCTGTGGACATATTTAAATAAAATTCCCTGTTTTAAAACTAGAAAAACCAACCCGGTTTCTAAATTTTCCATTATTATTCCTTTTAAAAATGAGGCGAAAAATTTACCACGATTATTAGATTCTTTACAAAAATTAGATTATGCCGCAAGTCATTTCGAATTCATTATGATTGATGATAATTCAGTTGACGATTCCTTGAAAATTGTTAAAAATTATGCTGATATAAAACTTCTTAAAAGTCAAGGAAGCGGTAAAAAACAGGCTTTACAAACCGGAATTACCCAAGCACGATATGAATGGATTGTCAGTATTGACGCCGATTGTGAAGTGTCGCCAAATTATTTGCAAACTTTAAACGCTTTTATCTTGCAATATCAACCGGAAATGATTTTAGGTCCGGTGATGTATTTTGATGTCAAAAGTTTTTTAGGGCAATTTCAACAATTTGAATTTTTATGTTTGCAAGCTTTGACTATGGCGAGTGCTGCTTATGAAAAGCCTTTTTTAGCTAATGGCGCCAATTTGATTTTCAGAAAACAAAGCTTTGAAGCCGTTGGGGGTTACGACGGCAATATGAACATCGCATCCGGTGACGATGTATTTCTGTTGCAAAAATTTGTAAGAAAATTTCCGGATAAAATCTATTTTATCAAATCACGTTCCGCTATTGTAAAAACACAAGCAGAACAATCATTGAATGAATTGATACACCAAAAAATTAGGTGGGCTGGGAAAACAAAATCCCAAGGAAAAATTGTTGCTAAGCTAACCGGTATCATGATGCTGTTTTTTCACTTGGCATTAATTTATGCCTTGTTGACACTGCCTGTAAATTACGGATTTGTAGCCGTAAAATTTCTCGCTGATGCCTTATGTTTATATCAAGTGAACCGGTTTTATCGTGCCAAATTGATTTGGTGGTTTTATCCGTTGGCTTTTGTCATTTATCCTTTTTATTTGATAGTAATTTTTGTTTTGGCTTTAAGGGGAACTTATCGTTGGAAAGGAGAAATTTATCCGTAGAGACGATATGATTTTTGCTGTAATTATTTAATTCTTATTTATTAGACCTACTAGGTTTTGGAAACCTAGCAGGTCTTTATATGCTTAATCACTTTGTTAGCCGTCTAAATCGTCATCTATATCATCGTCATGTTTAGGGGTATCATCCGTTGATGTTTTATCCGGTTTTTTATCACAATCTAAATTGATACTGACATTTTCGGGTTTCGGAAATGGTTTTTTAGAAATGTTCAAGTCTTTGTCGGCATAATTCTTTTTCATATATAAGCCCCAAATGGGCAGTGCCATGGTAGCCCCTTGTCCGTATTTAACGCTTTTAAAATGCACGGCACGATCTTCGGCACCGACCCAGACACCGGTGGATAAATTCGGCACCAAACCCATAAACCAACCATCGGATTGGTTTTGCGTGGTTCCTGTTTTTCCGGCTATTTCATTGGTGAAATTATAGGGATAACCGGTCATCACTTCTTTGTAGAATTTGGTATTCTTTGCCCAAGTACCGCGTAATCGCGAACCGGTTCCGTATTTCGTAACCCCTTCCATCAGATTGATAACCGTATAAGCAATTTCAGGACTCAATACTTCCTTAGATTTCGGGACTTTTTCATACAAAATCACCCCGTTTTTATCGGTAATTTTACTGATGACATAAGGTTCAATATAGACGCCTTTGTTAGAAAAACCGTTTAAAGCACCGACCATTTCATAAAGCGACACTTCGGGTGTTCCCAAAGCAATGGACGGCACCGGCGGAATATCGTGTTTGATCCCGAGATTTTTTGCCAAATCGACTACCGGTTTAGGTCCTACCATATCAATTAATTGCGCCGTGATAACGTTCACCGAATTGGCTAGCGCTTGTTTGAGAGTCATTTTACCACCGTATTGACCACCGGCGTTTTTAGGCGTCCATGGTTTTTGTAATCCCCAACGTCCGGCTTCAATGGTATAAGGCACATTTGGGAACGAATCACAAGGCGACAAATGTTTTTGGTTAATAGCCGTAGCATATACAAAAGGCTTAAAAGTAGAACCGACTTGACGGGCGCCTTGTTTGACATGGTCGTATTTAAAATGTTTGAAATTAATCCCCCCGACCCATGCTTTGACATGTCCGGTGGACGGCTCCATGGACATCAATCCGGCGTGCAAAAATCTTTTGTAATAGCGTATAGAATCATAGGGTGTCATAATGGTATCGATATCACCTTTCCATGAGAAAATTCGCATCTTGGTTTTTTGATGAAAACTTTTTTCTATTTCTTTATCGCTCAATCCGGCTTTTTTCATCACCCGCCAACGTTCGGAACGCCGCATGGCTTGTTTCATGATTTTAGCTATCTCTTTTTGGGTAGCTTTCGGACCTAATTTGGGGAAATAAAAAGGCGCATTTTTTAATTTCTTAGCTTGCTTGTCAAAAGCTGTTTGCAGACGCTTCATATGTGCTTTGACCGCCGATTCGGCATTGGCTTGCAAACGGGAATCTATCGTGGTGTAAATTTTTAAACCATCGGTATAAATACTATACTTGCTGCCATCAGGTTTAGGGTGATTTTTAGCCCAATTTCCGACAAATTTCCGGATATATTCCCGCAAATAAGTTGCCATACCTTCGTCGTGCCGTTCGGGACGAAATTCTAATTTTAAAGGTAATTTTTGCAACGAATCTTTTTGTTTCTCGGTGATATAGCCGTTTTTTGCCATTTGATGTAAGACGACATTGCGGCGTTTTTTGGTGCGTTCGGGACGACTAATCGGGCGAAAATATGCCGGATTTTTAAGCATGCCTACCAATGTTGCTGCTTCTTCAATCTTTAAATCTTTGGGTTCTTTGTTAAAATAAATTCGCGATGCTGATTTGATTCCGACGCCTTGGTTTAACCAATCAAACTGATTGAGATACATGGCAATAATTTCGTCCTTAGTATATTGTTTTTCAAGCCGGACAGCTATAATTTGTTCCTTAATTTTTTGAAGGACTTTTTTTATAAAACTAGCATGTTCGCGTTTATGAAATAATAATTTTGAAAGCTGTTGGGTAATGGTGCTACCACCGCCTTTTTTTCCTAAGAACACAACCGCACGTGCCAAACTGCGAAAATCTATACCCGAATGTGAATAGTAGCGTTCGTCTTCGGTTGCAACCAAAGCTTGTGATAAATAGGGTGATAGTTCATCAAAACGAACAGGTGTCCGATTTTCTTTAAGGTAAAACTTGCCGATGACTTTACCATCTTCCGAAATAATCTGTGTAGATAAATTAGATTTCGGATTTTCTAAAACTTCAAAATCAGGCATATAGCCCATATAGCCTTTGGCGGCAAGAAAAAAAATCAATACAATCAATAAGACCCCGCTTAAAAAGCTAAGCCAGAACCACTTGATGTATTTTTTGTAATTCGGTGTTGTTTTTTTTACCATATTTTATTTGATTAGTCGGTTAACTGATTATCTGGTTATTGGTTATTTGATGAATTGAGGATTTTATCTACTTCATAGATTGTTAGATTTTTCGATGTTTGTTTATTACTTCATAATTTACTTCTGCATATAATTTGAGGAATTGATGATTCTTTTAACTTCAAAGTTTGTTTTCTTTACTGATGATTGGTTTCTACTTAAAATGAAATTACTGCTTTTAATTTGAGGAAATGAAAAATTAGATTTACTTCATATCATTTTCAATATTAAAAAATTAAAGTCATCAAGATTGAACAAAAATTTTAATTCTCAATTATCCATTCTTAATTTTCAATTAATTCTTTGCTTTCTCAATAATTATACCAATCGTTTTAATACCGGGCAATTCTTCGTCACCTAAAATTTGACCTGATTTTCTAACGGCATGCGCTACACTAATTTCGACCGGTAGAGTATCTTTAAACTTATAATTTTTCTTGTAAACCAATTTGCTTTCTTTAAGATCCCAAATACCACTCCCCAGCCAATTGCCTTTTTCGTCCGCCATAGCATATTCCAAAGTATCGATAATTTTTTGATGCCGATTTTCCATTTTGGCAATCAAAAAAATATTGGCATACGGATACCGGTTGTCATTTCTAATCAAGAAAAACAGGTTATAAGCTTGAACGGTGTCTTGCGGTTTAAATTGTGTATTGACTATGCTGTCACGATGCCAAACAGCTTGATTAATATCTTTGATTTGTTCTAATACCACATTGTTTTGACAAGACGTCAAACTGAAAAAAAAATATATTAATATAATTAATGTTTTACTTTTCATGCGTGTTTTGATTACCGTTATTGGGTTTGCGGCGTTTGTTTTTACTACGCTTATTTTTATTGTTTGGTGATGTCTTGTTAGAATTTTGCGACTGTTGTTTTGACTGATTATTTGTTTGATTTTGTCTGTTTTGTGACGGTTTACGACGTTTTTTCTTACGGCGTTTGCGTTTAACTTCGTCAAAACGATTGATATTATCTTGCCCGACCACATTTTCAAAATTCTCAACCGGTTTTATTTCTTGCATGGTTAATTCTGCGGCATATTCTTCCAAACTTGCAGGCTTTTGACCTTGTTTGTTGTGGTCAATTATTTCATTGACTTGTTCCAAAGTCAGTTTATGCCATGTATTACCGTTTTCTTGATAATCAGTATAAGCATACCACAGATGTCCTTTAAAAATATCCGATTTAATCCACTTGGCATTGCCTTTTTCGGTTTCCAATTGCAGGTTATGCGCCGGAAAATCAACTAGCGCATCGACATAGGCATCGAGTTCAAAGTTTAAGCAACATTTGAGCTTACCACATTGTCCGGCTAATTTTTGCGGATTAAGTGATAACTGTTGATATTTAGCCGCCGAAGTACTGACACTTCTAAAATCGGTCATCCACGATGAGCAACAAAGTTCACGACCACAAGAACCGATACCACCCAAACGGGCAGCTTCTTGACGAAAACCGATTTGTCGCATTTCGATACGAGTCGAAAATTCGCGTGCTAAATCTTTAATCAAGCTTCTAAAATCGACTCGTCCGTCTGCGGTATAATAAAAGGTTACTTTGGTGCCGTCCCCTTGATATTCGACATCCGATATTTTCATTTGCAAGCCGTGCTTAATCACATATTCACGAGCTTTGTGTTTGACTTCTTCTTCATGTAGGCGTAATTGTTGCCATTTGTCAATATCCCGTTGAGTCGCTTTGCGATATACTTTTAAAATAAGCTCGCTTTCCGGGTCCACCTTTTTCTTTTTCATCTGCAAACGCACCATTTCACCGGTGGCGGAAACGACTCCGATATCATGCCCCGATTTGGCTTCTACGGCAACCGTATCCCCGACATAGAGTTCTAAATTGTTGGTCGTGAAAAAATCTTTACGGGAATTTTTAAAGCGCACTTCTACAAACGGAAACGGCTTTTCACCGGCAGGCAAAGGTACATCTACCAACCAATCAAAAACGGTCAGTTTGTGACAACCTTTCATATCGCATGTGCCTGTTTTTTGGCAGCCGGTGATATTATCTTGAATTGCTAAATCGCAAGTATCTATTTTCATATAGTATTTTTCTACAATATTGATTGTTATGATGCATTTTGCATGCATATACAATTTACAAATATACGGAAAAATAAAATTATGGCATTTTGGTATAAAATTTTTATAACAATTTTTTGCCGGCATAAAAAAAGCGTCCGAAACCGGACGCTTTCCTTATTAACTCAATTATTATGAAAAAACCAATTAGTATTAGGAATTGGCATATCTTTTGGCAACTTCATCCCAATTAATGACATTGAAAAAGTCATTGATGTAAGCGCCGCGTTTGTTTTGATGTTTTAAATAGTAGGCGTGTTCCCAGACATCCATACCTAGAACCACTTTGCCTTTGCAATCGACAAACTTCATCAACGGATTGTCTTGATTAGCCGTATGGCAAATACTTAATTGTCCTTTGTTGTTTAACAACCAAACCCAGCCTGACCCGAAGCGGGCAGCACCGGCTTTAGTCCATTGGTCTTTAAAGTTTTCAAACGAACCGAAATCCCGCTTGATAGCTTCCGCCAATTCGCCGGACGGCTCACCGCCACCGTTTGGTGACATGATTTGCCAATATAAAATGTGATTCCAGTAACCGCCACCGTTATTTCTGATGGCTGTTTCATTAATGTGAATGCTTTTTAAAATGTCTTCAATGCTTTTATCTTCATAACAAGTACCTGCAATGGCAGTATTTAAACCATTGGTGTAACCCTGATGGTGTCCCAAATGATGAACTCGCATGGTCGCTTCATCAATATAAGGTTCAAGGGCGTTATATGTATATGGTAATTCGGGCAATTTAAAGCTCATAATGATAGTTTTTAAAGTTTATAAGCAAATATATTGTAACTTTGAACGGACAGAAAGCCATTCCTAATCATTTTATCTATCGTATCATAAATTTTATTTATAATGATTCAAAATAGACTCGTTGTTTACAAAGCCGGTGCCGGTTCGGGCAAAACCTTTCAGATAGCCAAGCGCTACCTAAATCGTTTGATTCAAGCGCAAAATTCGCAAATAATTTACCGGTTAATCGGTATTACTTTTACCAATAAAGCCGCCGAAGAAATGAAAAAGCGGATTATTGACAACCTAATACATGCGTCACAAGGACGGATTACTGATGTGATGGCTGTAGTCAGTCAAGAATCTGAACATATCATCAAGAAACAAACAGGTATAACGGAAACCGTTGATTATCAACAAGAAATCATCAAAAGAAGCCGGCAACGCTTAACGGAAATATTACATTATTACGATGAGTTTCAACTAACAACCATTGACAAATTGATGTACAGAATTATCAAGACTTTTGCACGGGATATGCACTTATCCACCGATGTGGAAGTGGAAATGGAATATAGAGAAGTCGTCGATATGTTGATTGATAAATTGATCAATCGTGCCGAACAAGGCTCATTGTTGTCGCGTTTTTTTATCGACTTTGCCATTGAAAAAATAGAAGATGAAAAAAACTGGAAAGACATCAAGCAAGACCTGAATGACATCAGCAAAATTATTTTTAATGACAATTATTTTGATGCCTTAAAATCGTTGGAAAACAAAACATTAGGCGATTTTAAACGATTGAGAGATCATTTGGTGAAAGAGAAAAACAGACTCAGAAAAGACCTAATTGAACAAGGAAATGCACTTGCTATTCAGGTAGAAACTTACCAATCGTATGTGTATAGTGATGTGCATACTTATATCAAACGTTTGCGTTTTGAACATCAAAAAATAATCATTGGTAAACGGCTGCAATCTTATATAGACAACGGAATTTATTATAATAAAGATGCTGAAAAAAAACTTGATAGTCATACTTTTACAGAATTGGCAGAAGTATTGAACAATCAAATTCATCAAGTTATCACCGATAGTTTTGAAAAAAATGAACAGCTCAAATTCATCAATGCTTTGCTTGACGAAGTCAACGCTTTAAGCATAGAAAATGAATTGCAAAAAGAAATTGCCGACTTCAAAGAAACGCATAACCGCATATTTATCAGTGATTTTAACAAGCTGATTTTAGAGCAGATATTAAAAGATTTAGCAAGTGACACACC
Source organism: Flavobacteriales bacterium (assembly GCA_026996605.1). Taxonomy (GTDB): domain Bacteria; phylum Bacteroidota; class Bacteroidia; order Flavobacteriales; family Flavobacteriaceae; genus WGBX01. The sequence goes on along the minus strand of JALWLE010000123.1, from coordinate 1,050 downwards.
ATATATTTATATGCGATTGGGTGAAAAATATGCCCATTATTTCATCGATGAATTTCAAGACACATCGGCATTGCAATGGCACAACCTGATTCCCTTGGTACGCGAAGCTTTGTCTAAAGAATTTGCCGGCGGACATTTGGGCAGCGCTATGCTCGTAGGCGATGCCAAACAATCTATTTACCGGTTTAGAGGTGGTAAACCCGAACAATTTATCGCCTTAAGTGACCCCGAACAACAATCGGGCGAAGGCAATCCGTTTGCGGCATTAACCAGAAAAACGGTAGAAGAATTGGCTTTTAATTGGCGCAGTAAAGCACAGATTATAAAATTTAACAACGATTTTTTTAAGAATTTTACGCAATATTTACCGGAACCCTACCGGCAAGTTTATATGGACCCGTCACAAAAAATTCCTGCCGGCAAAGATACCGGTGATGGCTATGTCAATATCCGGTTTATCAACAGGAAGGATACAAACTATGATGAAGCGGTTTACGAAGCCATTTTACAGGCACAACAAAACGGCTTTCAAAAAGAAGAGATTTGTATTTTAATCAATAGAAACAGTGAAGGACGTCGTATAGCCGAATATTTGAACCAAAATAACATCGAGGTTGTATCGTCTGAAACCTTGTTGGTTGCCAATGCCGGAAAAGTCCGCTTTTTGATGAGTTGGCTGAATTTTTTAGTGTCGGGCAATCCGGCTGATTTGTATGATGCCGTTCGCTATTTGGCAGAAAGAGACAGCAAATCAAACCCTGAATGGTATGAAAGTTTGATCAATGACCGAGATATTTCTAAAAAATCGCAAGTCAAAAAATTTGAAAAAATAGGTTATCATATAGATTATGAATATTTAACAAAATTCAATTTATATGATATTCTTGTTTATTTGATTGACGTATTTAAGTTGTCAGACCAAGAAGAACAGGCCTATTTGCAAGCATTTTTAGAAAAAGTTTACCAATTTAGTCAAAAAGATTTGCCGACCCTAAAAGCTTTTCTCAACGAGTGGACATCGATAGCTCATAAATTCAGTATTGCCGCACC
>JALWLE010000122.1 GCA_026996605.1 Flavobacteriales bacterium | reverse complement strand
AAAAAACTTTGATCTGGATATTCCAGAAGCTTATTTCTTTAATAGCAATGGGTACTATGTACCATACAAAAAATCAGCACAAGAATGTAATGCAAAAGTTGAGGATTTTATAAAGGATTTAAAGTTTATTAATCAAAAGGAACACACAGATTTGAACTTAGATAGTTTAGGTAATTATTTTGTAAATGATTCAATAAAGCGTCCTATTTTTAATACAACAAACAATCTAACGGTTATTCTTTCATTTGCAACATATTTAGGAAAAGTGAACGATGAACACACTTTTGCTTGGTTTAATGCTATTAGTAACATTAAAGATAGTGTAAAAGTAAAAGTTTATTTCTTAGATGCTGATATTATGAATTTTTGGAAAAAATCAGATAGCATTAAATTGCAAATTGATTAAGTTTTAAAAAAATGAAACAACATATCCTAACCTTCCTTATACTAGGTTGGCAGCTAATAACATACGCCCAAGTGAAAGCGCCACAAACGGCGGCGCATATCACTTTCGGGTCGGGTCCGGCTTGTGAAGTAAGTGCTGACGTGTGTGGTATGGATACTACAAGCAAAGCCCCTAAAGATACCCAACTGACCTACCAACCTAAAACCCGGGAATTGTTAATCACACTTGATAAACAAAAACTCGGAAAGGAAAACACAGATAAACTCTTGTCAGAACAACGAACCAAAGGTAAGATGCAATACCGCTTTACCTATGACAATCCCTTACCACCCGATGTGGTGCAACAACTGGGACTCAAAGGCAAAGTCTATATCAAAAAAGGCGTCTATCCCATAATCGTAACCAAAGATGCTTATCTGTTGCGTGTGACGCTTGTTTTTAAATAAGTTTATCTTTTATGCCGGTAATTATGCTTACGCTGTAGAGTGCGTTTTGAATTACCGGCTTTTTTAACCAAACAACCAAACTATGAAACCCAAAATATATCTACTTGCTCTGCTGCTATGGGCAACACAATCCGTTATAGCTACACCGCCGGACAAAGACCCTATCAACCAAAGCATTGACGAAATGATCAGTGCTATCCGAAAGATCAAAGCAACTTATCAAATTCGCAGGCAAAACCTTTATCAGCAGTTGCAACAAACCCGGCAAGCTTTGTCCAAAACCACCAACTTGGAAGAAAAAGTCAATTTGCTGATACAAAAAGACCATTTACAGCAGCAACTTAAATTATTGGCAGACAGCGAACGGTCTAATATTCAAAAAATTCGGTATATCAAAGGGCTGTCTATCATCAAACTCTTGTATGAAAAGGTTTTGAGTTTAGACCACCATTTTTCGTCTTTGGTCACCTTTAACGAAATTAACAAAATATCCAACCCCAATAATTATCCTGAATTTGAAAAAGTTAAAGAACTCATCAAAAATAAAACCGACAAAAAGGAACGTCTAAAATTAACCAACTTGTTGGGGCAAAATATGTACACTTCTACTATTGATATGTTTATCGGTTTGTTTAGTGCCGATGCCAAGCCCGAAGAGAAACAAGCCGAACTCGAAAATATCCAATGCATCTTGGACTTTACCCTACGGATGAACAACGACCTGAAAACCATTTATTTTGAAACCAGCTTTTTGCAAAAAACCAATCAAAAAATGATTGGTGATATCGAGCGTTTGTTTGTGGCTTATACCAAGCCGGTGGGTTATCATACGGCTTTAAAACAATGTCGCGAGAATGATGATTGGGAAAGCATCCGGGATAAATTAGATGCGTATCTCGACAAAATGCAAACTTTACAGCAAGACAGCAGCAAAGTTGTCGCTTACCAGCGAATGCTTATTAATCTAAACTTTCCTATCGATAAACTTTTGCAATTTATCAATGAATATAACAGCTTTATAGATCAAGGCGTACAATACTATCAAAAGTTTAAAATCATTTTAAACAGTTACGAAAACGAACGCCAATGCAGTAGCAGTCTGCCACCGGCATATACCAAGCTCAAATCGGATATTGATGTATCCATTCAAAAATTTAACTTGGCTTACCGCCCCGTAGAAATCAACGGTAGTAAAATGAAAGAGCTTTTGTATGGAATTAATGAGTATGAGTGAGTTGAGGAAATGAGGATTTTATCTATTTCATAGAATACTATGTTCTTTAATATTTATACACTACTTCTGACTTTATTTCTGCTTGCAATCTGAGGAAATGATGAATTGATGAATTCCACAAAATCTGAAATCTGAAATCGCAAATCTGATATCTGAAATGATGAATTGAGGACATAGGTCATTGAGTGACCCCGACGTGCGTCGGGGCGCAGGAGCAAAAATTGTACCGAAGTAACCGCTTTCCACTTTCTACTATTTGCTTTCCGCTTTTAACTAATAAAAACTTTAATTCAATTCTTTAAAATAATAGGTCAATAGTTTTTGCACATCTTCCGGGTGGTTCATTTTCAGATGATTAGATTTGATGTATTTTTTCAAAG
>JALWLE010000121.1 GCA_026996605.1 Flavobacteriales bacterium | reverse complement strand
TTATATGTATCATTCCTTACATATTTTAGTCCGCCTACTAAAAAAACTACATTTTTAAGTAAAAAATTCATTATCAATTATTTAACAAATAATTGCGAATATTTCAATAATTAAAATTCTAATTATCAATATTTTAAGAATTTTAATAACTTGTTAATAACTTTTTTGCAACCACTTCAAAACTACTAGGCTTTAAATTAACTTTGTTCTTGGCTAAATGCCGGCTTAGTGATTAACCTTAAACAACTCAAAATTTATGCAAACGATTAATGTAATAAAACGGGACGGCACTTCTGCGCCTTTAGACTTGAAAATGATACACGATATGGTCGAATGGGCTTGTAACGGCTACCAAAATGTATCTGTATCGGATATTGAAATTAATTCTAAAATTCAGTTTTACGACGGCATTACCACTTCCGAGATTCAAAAAATCATGATTAAGTCGGCTGCTGATTTAATTTCGGAAGAAAATCCCGATTACCAGTTTGTTGCAGCTCGTTTATTACTAAGCGATTTGTATAAAAAAGTTTTTAAACAAGATAAACCCATTCCTTTCGAATTTTTCGTCCGCAATAATGTATTTCGCGGGGTTTATGACAAATCAATTTTAGAGGCGTATAATCAAAGTGAATTGGTATATTTCGGCAAAAAACTCAAACACGAGCGCGATAATCTGTTTACTTATGCCGGCTTACGACAAATGGTAGACAAATACCTGTTGCAAGACCGCAATACTTTTGAACTTTATGAAACGCCGCAAGAAGCTTTTATGCTGATTGCCATGTTTATGTTTAAAAACTACAAAGGTCAAAAGCGTAAAAAATATGTGTTGGATTTGTACGAAGCGGTTTCAACTTTTAAAATCAGCTTACCCACACCCATCATGTCAGGCGTTCGTACACCCTTGCGGCAGTTTAGTTCTTGTTGCTTGATTGATGTCGGCGATTCACTTGAATCTATATTGCAATCCAACACAGCCGTCGGTTACTATATTGCCAGTCGTGCCGGTATAGGTCTTAATTTTGGACGTATCCGTGGCTTGGGTGCCAATATTCGTAACGGCGAAGTCATTCACACCGGATTGGTGCCATTTTTAAAAATGTATGAAGCCACGACCAAAGGTTTTACGCAAAATGCTATTCGTGGCGGCAGTTCTACTTCTACTCTACCCTTTTTTCACTGGGAAGCTGAAACCTTTATCCAACTAAAAAACAACAAAGGTAATGACGAAAACCGCGTCCGCCGGATGGATTATTCCATAGCCGTCAACAAATTATTCCGCGAACGTGTGCGTAAAAATGAAGATATTACTTTGTTCTCGTCTGAAGAAGTACGCGACCTATACGATGCTTTTTACGGCAGCGATTATGAAAAATTTAAGATGCTGTATGAAATGTATGAAGCCAATGACCGCATCAGAAAAAAACGTATCAACGCACGGCAATTCTATCTCGACATGCTCAAAGAGCGCTACGAAACCGGTCGTATTTATATCTTAAACGCCGATCGTGTTAACGAACACAGCTCTTTTAAAGATCATATTTATATGTCTAATCTGTGTCAAGAAATTACTTTGCCTACGGCACCGATTAACGATGTTAATAAAACCGATGGCGAAATAGCCATGTGTATTTTGAGTAATATCAATCTCGGTAAAATAGAAAGTATTGAAGAACTCGACAAACTAACTGAACTTTTGGTGCGGTTCTTAGACGAGTTGATTGATTATCAAGAATATCCGGTAATTGCTGCCGAAAAATCGACCAAAGCCCGTCGGAGTTTGGGGATTGGTGTATCCGATGTTTTTCATTTCTTAGCTAAAAATAATTTGCACTACGACACCGACGAAGGTAGAAAAACTATGCACCGTTATATGGAACGCTTTCAATACGGCTTAATCAAAGCTTCCAATATGCTCGCTAAAGAAAAAGGCGCTTGCGAACTCTTTAATCGCACCAAATATGCCGATGGCATTATGCCTATTGACACCTATGCCGAAGCTGTTGACGAAATTGTCGAAAACGATTTGATAATGGACTGGGACAGCTTGCGTAAAGAGGTCAAAAAATACGGTTTGCGTAATTCGGCTTTAAGTGCCATACCACCGGCCGCCAGTAGTAGTGTGGTATCTAACTCTACGCCGGGGGTTGATCCGGTACGCAAACTCTTGATTGCCAAAATGAGTAAATACGGGGCACTCAAACAATTGGTCCCCGGATTTGGACAATACGAAGAAAACTATACTTTGGCATGGAATATTGACAATGAAGAATACTTAAAGTTTATCGCTATCTTCCAAAAATTTATTGACCAAAGCATCAGCACCAATCAATATTATGATATATCCAAATACAAAAACAATAAAGTACCGGTCAAAGACTTAATCCGCCACGATAGCATTGCCTACAAATACGGCTTAAAGACTTTGTATTATATGAATATCAATGACAATTCGGGTAACGAATTGGCAAAAATGAAAACTACAACCGAAGAGCAAGCAATT
>JALWLE010000120.1 GCA_026996605.1 Flavobacteriales bacterium | reverse complement strand
CTTCCACCTTTTATATATACATTCCATTTCCCGTCAGCTTTTTTCTTTACATCAATTGCCACGACAATACACTGGCTCCCGAATCTTTTTGCACTTTCATTTATAAAATCAGGATTTTTAACTGCTGCGGAATTTATAGATACTTTATCACACCCAACATTTAATAAATCATATATGTCTTCTAAACTGCTTATCCCTCCACCAACAGTTAAAGGTATGAAAACTTCTTTTGCCACTTTTTTTACAATATCGACTATTGGTTTTCTGCCTTCATAGCTTGCCGTGATATCAAGAAAAGTAAGCTCATCTGCACCTTCTTTATTATATCTGATAGCGGCTTCAACAGGATCTCCCGCATCGCGCAGACCTTCAAAATTTACACCTTTTACAACTCTTCCGTTTTTAACATCAAGGCAGGGAATTATCCTTTTAGCAAAATATTCCATTAAAAATTACCTTTTTTGTTATAATTTTAACAAAATTTGAAAAGGATATGGTATAATCAAGGCAAAGAAACAGTTTGGTCAAAATTTTTTAAAAGATAGACATTATTTGAATAAAATCGTCGAATCGATGCCCAATACACAAAATCTTGTAATAGAAATTGGGCCTGGGTTAGGCGATTTAACAGAAAAGTTGCTGGAAAAAAGAAGAGTTCTGGCATATGAAATAGATAGAGATTTATGTGAAATTTTGAAAGAAAAATTTCCAAATTTAGAATTAAAATGTGGTGATGTTTTGGATTATTGGCAAAATAGTCTGGCAGATGAAAAATATGATTTAATAGCAAATTTGCCATACTATGTAGCTACAAATATAATCCTAAGGGCATTAAAAGATAAAAATGCCCAAAATATATTAGTGTTAATACAAAAAGAAGTTGCAGATAAATTTTCAGCCAAACCTGGTGATAAAAATTATTCTTCATTAGCGATTTTGGCACAGAGTGTTGCAAAAGTAAAAAAGCTGTTTGATGTACCTCCCGGAGCTTTTGTACCGGCTCCGAAGGTGACAAGCAGTGTGATTTTGTTTGAAAAATTCAAAGATACTTATGATGAGAATTTTGCAAAATTTTTAAAAGTGGCTTTTGCCAATCCAAGAAAAACACTCAAAAAAAATTTATCTGCTCTTTATAAGTTCGATCCTTCCAAGTTCGGGCTTAAAGACACTGTAAGACCTCACCAGGTTGACGGCTCTGCTTTTTTCCGGCTCTTTTCTGAATTGGCCACAGAAAGGAGTAAAGATGGAAAAAAAACAAACAAATCTTGAACAAGCAATTAAAAATACAGTGGAAGAAAATTTAAAAAACGATAACGATAAACAAGTTCAAAATAATGATAAAAATAGTAATTTACAAAATCAAAATAACAATGTAAGGAAAAATTCAAACAGGGTACAAAAAAAATATCCGATGCAACAGCAAAATAAAAAAATAGACCCTAAAAATTTTGTATGGTTTAAAGATTTAAACAAAGCATTTGATGAAAATGAAAAAATTCATCAATCAAGACTTTCATGTTTTAATAAAATAGATACAAATTCAAAAGGATGGGTAAGATTTACTCCTCTTGGAGGACTTGATGAAATAGGCGGAAACTGCGCGGTTCTTGAAACTGAAAACAGCGCGATAATTATTGACTGTGGGATGAGTTTTCCAAATGAAGATATGCACGGAGTTGATATTTTAATTCCTGATTTTTCATATCTTAGAGAAATAAGACATAAAATAAAAGGCCTTATTATTACTCACGGTCATGAAGATCATATCGGTGCAGTTCCATATCTATTTAAAGAGATGCAGTTTCCAATTTACGGAACAAGTTTGCCTCTTGCGATGATTGAAAATAAATTTAAAGAGCATAAGCTTCTTCAATACAGAAGTTATTTCAGAAGTGTAAAAAAAAGAACTCCTATCCAAATAGGGGATTTCAAAATAGAATGGATTCATATGACTCATTCTATTATTGACGCTTCTTCTCTTGCTATTCAAACACCGGTCGGGACTATTATTCACACAGGTGATTTCAAAATAGACCATACTCCGATTGACGGATATGCACCTGATTTACACAGACTTGCATATTATGGAGAAAAAGGCGTATTGGCCCTGTTTAGTGATTCAACGAATTCATATAAACCGGGAGTAACTCCAAGTGAAAGTGTAGTTGGAAAAACATTTGAAGATCTGTTTATGAAAACAAAAGGAAGAGTTATTATGTCTACATTCTCTTCCAATATTCATAGAGTTTATCAGGCAATTGCTACAGGTATTAAATTCGGAAGAAAAGTATGTATTATCGGAAGAAGTATGGAACAAAACCTGAATGTTGCAATGGATTTAGGATATATAAAACTTCCAAGAGATATTTTTATAGACCCGTATGAAATAGGAAAATACCAGGACGAAGAGATTTTGATTATTACGACAGGAAGCCAGGGTGAGAGTATGAGCGCGCTTTATAGAATGGCTATTGATGAGCACAGACACGTAAAAATTAAAGAAGGCGACCAGATTATTATCAGTGCAA
>JALWLE010000119.1 GCA_026996605.1 Flavobacteriales bacterium | reverse complement strand
AGATTCAAAACGAAACACTTAAAATAGGGCAGAAGCTTATTGTCCCCAGATATATTACGAGTAAAGAACCGGTTCGTGATACCGAACATTTTTATTATCACGATGTACAACCTAAAGAAACTTTATACAGCTTGTCTAAAAAATATAATGTCAGTATCGATGATATCAAAGCTGCGAATTCTAATATTCTTGAAGAAGGTTTAAAATTTGGACAGACAATTAAAATACCTAAAAAAGCTGACTTGGAATTTAGTAATATTACAACTTGGAAAAGGGACACTCTAAACATTAAACCACCCCAACAAATTAAGAACCCTATTGATACAGAGTTTTATGTAAATAAACCATCATTAAAAATTAATTTGTTAGATAGCATGCGGTTAGATAAACCCTACAGGCTTGCTATTTTATTACCTTTTAAATTGAAAAATTTAGATGAAGGAGATAAAAATTACTGTAGAGATTTGAGCAAAAATAAAATTTTAAGCTATTATTCCGGTATTAAATTTGCCATTGATTCTCTTCGACAACTTGGCTTAAATATTCACTATGATGTCTTCGATACACAGGGTTCTGCATATGTAACCGGTAAAATATTAGAAGCAACAGATTTGTCTGACTACAATTTTGTGATTGGTCCGGTTAAAAAAGATAATATTGAAAAGGTGGCACATTATTTAGAATTTGATAACACACCGATTGCTGTTCATAACTATAAAGGTAATCAAAAATTTCGTAATTTAGTTGTAACCACTTCCAAAGAACAAGATTTACAAAATCATGTCATACAGTATATAAAGGAAAATAGCGAGCATAAAGTCATCAATATTATTTTCGATCCGAGAAAACAAGCTTTGGTTGATACACTAGTATTACGTTTAGGCTTACCGGTAAAAAAAATATCAGGTAATAAAACCAAAAAGGGTTATTCAATTTATGCTGATGATATCAAAAAAGCATTAGATAGGCAAAATAATAACATTGTTATTTTATTATCTGATGATAATTCTTTTATTTTTTCGGTTTTATCAACCTTAAATTCACTTAATAAGAATAATAACATAACTCTATTTACTATAAATGACAAAAAACTATATGAAGATGCTACTAATGACAGAATGAATGTATTCTTAGCAAATCTCAATTACCATTTTCCTTCCAAAATGCTGCGTTTGATTAATCCTGATTTGGCAAAAGCTTATAAAGCACGCTACAATAGTTTACCGGATTTTACGGCAGTTAATGGTTTTGATACGACTTTTGATTTATTAGTTAGAGCGGCTAATGCCGATAATTTATTTGAAGGTTTGCAAAAAATAGGACGCACCGAACAAACTTCAAAAATATATTTGTATAACCATACACCTGATACCGGATTTAACAACCAAGCAAGTGTGATCTTAAAAATAAGTCCGGCACTTGATTTGCAAAAAGTAGAATAAGAAACTTATAATTGTTGAAATTAGTAGTTTATCCATATTCATATGATGGAGATGTAATTGATAGTAATCGAAGTTTTGGTATCTGATTTAATAAAATATCTATATTTTTGTCTGTAAGGCTTTTAGATAAGCACGGGGTGTTATCATTTCATGTTTTTTAAACTGCCGGTTAAAATAACTGACACTATTAAAGCCGGATTTATAAGCAACGTCTGTTATGTTTAAGTTTCTTTCTGATGCTAAAAGTTTCTTGGCAAATTTAATTCGTTCATTATTTATAAAATCAATAGGAGAGATGCCTAAAGTGTTTTTAAATTGTTTATAAAAATGTGAACTGCTCATACAAGCTAAATTAGCTAATTCATCAATTTTAATGTTTTTTTCTGTCAGATTTTTCTTGATATATTTAACAACTTCACCGATACGTGAATCATTGTATTGGGCATTGGCAGAATATAAAATAAGTTTACGTGCTTTACTTTGTAATAGTCGTATGATTAACTCTTTTAATGAAAGTTCTACAATAATGTCTTTTGACAAATCTTTTGATACAAAGGTTGAAAACAACCGGTTAATGACATTTTTAATATTTTGATCATTGTCCAAATGAGCCACATTAATTTCATGCAATGTCCAATTATTATTTTCTTCTTCAATAGCTACTTTTGAGTTAAAATAATCAACTGTCTGCTCAATAATGTCTTGTTCCATTGTTAAGACCAGGCACTGTGTCGGATTATTTTGACTGGCCTCAGGAAAATCAATTATCAAATTTTTCTTAGCCGGTACAATGATAAATTCTCCCGGTAAAAAATCAAAGCTATCCATATTTTCAATATGCATGATTTTTTTACCTGTAATCATGCCGGCTATAAAAGGTTGTGTTAAGGCAATTTGTAAATGATCAATTCTTTAAAATGTTTCAAAAATATCTAATTCCGCTTTTTCGGCAGAGTATTTGGTAATATTTTCTACCAATCTATCTATTTTCTTATTTTTGTTATGAATTTTTAAAGCTTCTTTCATAATTAACAAAAATATATAAAAATTGGGATAAAAAAATAGATTTGTATAAGAAATTAATATAATTGTTAAAAAAAAGATAGCCGATTGGATTGTAATTTTACGACATAGAATTATATTTTTTGTTTTTCTAGCTGTTTTTTTTTTAACACACAAACAAATTTATTACAGGATTATAACGTTCATTTTTTAATGAGCGTTATATTTTTTTTATGAAATCTTTGCTATAAAAGCCGCCTTTATTTTCCTTTCTTTTTCTTGAAAATTCTACAATCAGATAAGCAGTGGTAATTAAATTACGTAATTCTAATAAATCAGTACTGATTTCGGCATGGTCGTACAAACGTTTATTATCTTGATAAAGCACATACAAACGACGCAAAGCACGTAACAATCGTTCATTGGAACGCACAATACCCACATAGTTACTCATAATGGTTTTAACTTCATTGCGATCATGCGTAATAAGTATTTTTTCCATAGTCCTGTCCGTGCTGGTATCAATCCACTCGGGTATGGAAGGTAATTTATAATTATTATCAAAGTTTTTACCTATATATTTTGCGGCATTATGCGAAAACACCAAAGCTTCTAATAATGAGTTAGAAGCTAAGCGATTAGCGCCATGAAGTCCGGTACGACTAACTTCGCCGCTGGCATACAAATTTTTTATGGACGTTTTAGCATTTTTGTCAACTACAACCCCTCCCATCATATAATGGGCAGCCGGTGCTACCGGTATATAGTCTTTGCGTACATCAATATTTAAACTTTGACATTTTTTGGTAATATTAGGAAAATGTTTAACAAAACTCTCATAATCCAAATGTGTTACATCCAAATAAACATTTTTACTTCCTTGCAATTTCATTTCTGTATCAATAGCACGTGCTACGATGTCACGGGGCGCTAACTCTAATCGTTCATCATATTTTTTCATAAAACGTTCACCTTTATCATTCCGCAGGTAAGCACCGAAACCACGAACGGCTTCTGAAATTAAAAAGGCGGGACTTTCTCCCGGATTGTATAGTGCAGTCGGGTGAAATTGGATAAATTCCATATCAGCCAATCGAGCTTTGGCACGGTATGCCATACCGATACCATCACCGGTTGCTACAAATGGATTGGTCGTTGTTTCATAAACTTGTCCGCTGCCACCGGTGGACAAAAGTGTATATTTGGCTGTAAATGTTTTGATTTCTTTGGTTTTTTCGTCCAAAACGTAAGCCCCGAATACAGTTTTGTCGGAATCAAGAGAAATTAGATCGCCATAAACTTGGTGTTCTGTAATTAAATCAATGGCATAATGAAAATCATAAAAATCGATATTGGGCATTTGTGCTACAATTTTTAATAAAGAGCGTTCTATCTCAAATCCCGTAATATCTTTATGATGAAAAATCCGGTTTTTAGAGTGTCCGCCTTCTTTGCCCAAATCAAATTCGCCCTTTGGGTTTTTATCGAATGAAACGCCCCATTGTAACAACTCACCAAGCCGTTCGGTTGCTTGGGTAATAACCATTTTGACGACGGATTCATCGCAAAGACCGTCACCGGCTATCAAAGTATCATTGATATGATTTTCATACGAATCTTTAGTTAAATCATAAACTGTAGCAATACCACCTTGTGCATATTTGGTATTAGATTCTTCTTTATTACCTTTAGTGATTATCACTATTTTTTTATTTGGAAATTTTTCGGCTATTTTAATGGCAAAAGATAAACCTGCAATACCGGAACCGATTACTAAAAAGTCACTTTTGATTTTCATGTGTATATTGTGTTAGGAATTTGTGCTTGGTCAATTTCAGCAAGCTTACAACGACAAGTTCAGAAAATAAAGTTGGATATTAGTTATAAATTTCTTAGGTCACTGAGTGCCCCCTGTCCCTATCAATAGTTGGGAAAGGGGGAAGTATTGTAAAGTGACCGGTATGTATGGAATATTAAAAAATTCCTAAAAACTTTTTACGTTTTTTCTTTTTGGGTTGTTTAGGTGTGTCATGGCTGTGGTCAACAATAGTCAATTCTTTCATTATATGTTGACAGTTGGCAAATTTATCTATAACAAACAATACGGCATGATCAGTTACATGAATACTTCTAGCTACTTCAGGTCGGTAATAAACATCTTCCATTACACCTTCCCAAACACCATCAAAAGCTAAGCCGATATGTTCTCCTCGTGCATTAAGAATAGGGCTGCCGGAATTTCCACCGGTTATATGATTGGTAGCCAAAAAGTCGGTTACCAGTGTACCGTCTTTTTTATTAGCATAGCGCCCATAGTCACGTTTCTCATATAAATCGATAATTTTTTTGGGTAAATCAAACTCAGGATCATTTGGTTTATATTTTTCAATGGCACCATATAAGTGAGAAAATGGCTTGTAAAAAACAGCGTCACGTGGTTCAAAACCTTTTACTTTTCCGTAAGCAACTCGCATTGTAAAATTAGCATCAGGATAAAATAGTTTTTCCGGAAAAACAATCATTTGAGCTTTTACGTATTTACCCATTAAATTATTGATTTCTTCATTAATTTTAGCTACCGGTTTACTAACCTTTTCATCTGTCCATTTTTGTTGGGCGCTTAGCATTTTATAGGCAAAATCATTGTCAAGAAGCGTAGAAAATTCTTTAGAATCTTTGGCTGCAAATAATTTATCAAGTCCTTCCTTGCTGGTTAGCAAAGATTGGCTATAAAGTTCATCAGCTAATTGTTGGGGAGTTTTGTCTTGTAAGGCGTTTTGAAGTTCAGGACTGATAAATTTAGGATTGACTTTTTTAATATAAAAGTCTATCAAAGCAGTAAATATTTCTTTATCTGTATTTTTATCAAAATCTTTAAAGACGTTATTATATATGTATTCTTTGTATTTATCTTTTGCCATTTTGTAAAACATGTCACCACGTTCTTTACTTTGCTCTTCCAGCAAATCTGTAATTAAGGCGATAGTTGGCAAATCGATATTTCGCCCGAAAATTTCGCTGGCATAATCTTGTACTACGGCATAGGGTTGCAGTTTTGCATAAAGTTCTTTTAAACGGGGTAAAACTTTACCGTATTTGGCTTTTAATTCCGGATTTTGATTAATTCTACGTGTAAATTCTTGTTCAAATTTTTGTTTAGCTTCAACAGCTTTAAACTTTTTTAAGCCTTGACTTTCACCAATCCAAAATTTCCAGTAGTTTGCCAAAGAAGCATGCTTTGAAGCTAACTTGAGTTTAAGTGCTTTATCTTGTGCCATACGTTTATCCATAATTCCAAGAGAAATTTCTCTAACGGATACTCTAGCAGGATTTCTTAAATTTTGTTTTTGTTGTACAGCGTATGATGTCAAATATTCAGTGGTTCTTCCCGGAAAACCAATGACCATTGTAAAATCATTAGGTTTTAAATCTTCCAATGAAATTTTTAAGAATTTTTTTGGTTTATATGGTTTATTTTCAGGAGAATACATAGCCGGTTGATTGTCTTTACCGGCATAAATTCTAAAGATAGAAAAGTCAATTGTATGACGAGGCCACATCCAATTATCAGTATCTCCACCAAATTTACCTAAACTGGCAGGCGGTGTACCAACCAAACGAATATCATAAAAAGTTGTTCGTTTAATCATATAGTATTTGTTACCTTTAAAAAACGGTTTTATTTTGATATTATGAAATCTATCTTGTGGTATATTTTTATTTATATCAGCTATGTTTTTATCTACTAATGATTGTCGTTGTTTAGCAGTCATATCGTCGGTTACCCCGTTAAGAACTTCATCTGTAACGTCAATAATATCATCAATAAAAGTTACAGTTAAACCATCAGCGGGTAGCTCTTCTTCAAAAGAATTAGCCCAGAAACCATCTTCAAGATAATTGTGTTCAATTGTTGATAACTTTTGTATGGCATCATAACCACAGTGATGATTGGTAAAAATTAAGCCTTTATTTGACATAACTTCAGCGGTACAACCGTTTCCAAGCTGTACAACAGCATCCTTAATAGAAGATTTTTCATTACTCCATATATCGTCAGCAGAAATTTGCATACCCATATTTTGCATATCGCTTTCTACTTCTTTAATGGTATTTGGCATCCACATACCACCTTCGCCTTTTTGAGCATAACTACTCAAGACGATAAAAAATAATAATAATAATAGTAAATTTAATTTTTTCATTCTTTAAAAATTTTACGGATTTCAATAATTTCAAATTTACAAAGATTATGAACGGTGTTCCCTTTTTTAACGAATTATTAAGATATGTGTTTAAGCCCCCCTTTTTTATATATCAAAAGCTATGTTTTAGTTTTTCAAAAACGTAAAAAAAAAATTCACGTTTTTTCTTTTTAAGCAGCTATCTTAAATTCAGTTATAATGGTAGCAAGCGCCTTGTTTATGTCAGAATATGATGCTTCGATAATTGATGCTTGGTCGGTATTTGAAAAATCAGATTTTTTATAACTTATTGATAATAAAGGTTTTGATAAATGTTACAAATTAAAAAATGAGAAAAAAATTCAAAATATAGCCTTCTTTCGTAAGTCGGTAATAATGAGTGTTTTGCAGTTTTTTAACAGCATCACGTTCTCTTAATTTATGCAATTCGTAGGTAATTTTTGCAGTTTTCCGGTTTTTTCCTAAAATTTGCTTCAAATCCTTGTATTTAAATCCACAAGCTCGATAAGCAGGCGATAATAATGCTTCTAAAAATTCAATTTGATGTTCTTTTCTCAAATCAGGTGCCGGAATTTTTTTACCTTTTTGATTTGAATTGTTTGTTGATATTTTTTTTAAACATTTTCGTCTAAAATTGAAATATCAATATCGGAAATGGTTTCAATATAGCGGCTGTTAGTTTTGAGTCCGTACCCAATAATATGCCATCAAACTAATGGCTTGCTTCTTTAACTTTAAACCGGGCAAGTCCGGTCTGTTAATTGTGGTTTCAACTCGTTTTAAACAGCCGCTTTTATTGTAACATTTTATTGAATTTCCTTCTAACCAATTCTTTATAACGGCTTTTGTCTTAAATTTATTCTGCGTTTGTTTGCTGTTGTTCTTTGTTTTAGAAAGACTAAATATTTTAGTCAACTTATCGGGCTGTCGATAGTATGGTATTTTGAATGGATTCTTTCAAAATACTTATTTGCAAATTTAGCAGATTTAAAAATAAGATTTGTCGATATTTCAGTTTGATATGTAAACCATTTGTGTTTGAGTAATTTTGAACGGGTTGATTTTTGTCCTTGATCGAATTTAAAAAAAATATCCATCCAATGTTTAATTCTGTTAAGCGCAATGCTTGGTTGGAATTTTTTTACCAAATCATTGAGCATTTTCAAATCTTCTACTTTTGTAAAAGAATTGTCTTTTATTTGCACCTAGAAAATTCTATGAATTTTCCGGTTCAAATACGCCTAAACATTGAAGTAGGCGAGAACCCCGCTATGCGCTATATATAATGTTGTGTGCAGGGTACTTTTATCCGCCATTTATCCGTCATATCCGCCATTTATCCGCCTAAACTTGTTTTTTTATACTATTTATTCTCATTGTGCAATATGTGCAATTATTGTGCTATTATTTTTATTCACAACAACTTTTAATTCATTTCTTTTTTATCGGACAATTATCGGACATATCGGACATTATCTATTTAAAATATAGTATGAACCCTTTTTCTCTCCTTTTTTTATTAAAATTGTTTTTTCTACTAATTTTTCTAAATCTCTGTATGCAGTTTTATATAAAACATTATTCAAAATTTGATATTCTTTATTTGATATTTTCCCTTTTTCTTTTACGTATAAAACCGCTTTAATTTGTCTATCATTTAGTTTGAGTTTTTCCAAATCATTGGCATTAAAAATATCTTTTTTGAAAATTACCCAAAAATCACTTCCTTCATTTTTGAATTCAGGTGTCGGAAGTCCGTGTTTTTGACATTGCTCTGCAATTTTGATTGTTCCACGTCCCCAAGCTTCAATATATCCTGCTCTAAAAAAAGCATTTGCAATTTCCGGATTGCGTGGCTTTGATGAATGTTTTTGTAATAATTTTCTAACTGTCCAATTTTCCGGAAGTCTACCTTCATTCCAAATCATTAATTTGTCATCATAAACACTTATTTGAATAGGAAAAGCATACGCATAATCCTTATGAGCAATGGCATTTAGTAAAGCTTCCCGTATGGCTTCTTTGGGGTATTCGTAAGTTTCTATTCTATGAATTCCTTCATATGAAATTATCGCTTTGATGTATTTGGTAAAGAGAATATCTGTTGTTTTTTCAACTTGTTCAAACAAATTACCGTACACTTAATCTTGAAAAATCAATTCGGTGTCTGTTTGAAAATAACCGATTTTAATAAATGCTCCCGTTACAAATTTTTCAGGATCAGGATGAAAGAGTAGAACCGTAGCTCTTTTGAGTGTGGATTTTTCTAATAATTTCAAATTTTCAAGGATAATTTCGTTGCTTTCAGTTAGAATACTTTCGTCAATCCTTTTGTTTTTTATTGCTAATTTTTTAAAGAAATCAAGCGTTTCATTTTTTAGTTCCGTTATTGAAATGTTTGGAATTGGCACATTGTCCCAAGTTTTTCCTTTCTTTTCAAGTAAAAATTTATCAAGAGCAACGCCTTTTAATTCTTGTAATGTGTTTCCTGTGCGGTAAAAATATTGTCCTTTGTAGTTGAGAGCAAATGGTTGTGGTTCAACATTTATTTCAAGATAGTTTCCGTTTTCGGTTTTATGCAAATTGACGTCAACCAAAATTCCAAGAATATTTTTGACTTTGTTTGGAATATCTCCAAGAAGTTTTTTGGGATTTTTAACTCCAACAATTTTTCCTTTGTCATTTTTGCCTATAAAAATCTTTCCGCCTGATGCATTAGCAAATCCGCAAATCCATTTCAGGTATTCGTCTTTCCAAATTTCTTTCCATTCTACATTTTGGTTTTCTTGCATTTAATCTCTTTTACTACAAAAATACAAAATATAAGATTAATCTAATGGCGGATATTAAATTAAGTTCTAATTTTCATTCCCTTTCCTTGCACACAACGGTTAATGTATGGTCTGGGCTAATTCTCATTTTGATGTGCTAAGCAAAATGTATTTTAATTCTGTATAAGAAGAAATCGACATTTCTAGTGCCATAATTCATGTTAATAAAACGTTGTAAATTTCTATTAAGAGCTTCTGCTTTTGCATTAGTTTCTTTATTGATAAAATAGTTGACAATTTGTCCTGCATTTCTTTTTAATAATGAAGCCATATTTTTCATTTCTCAATTCCGGTTTCTATCAATTCATCAAGTAAATTATTAAGTTGTTCCTTTTTATGATTTTTTGTTACTGGATATACTAATTTTTCTTTTGGTGGTGTAAACCATTTTCTGATTTTAAGCACCAAATAAAAAGCTGTTTTGATTTCAGGGTATAAACCAAAAAGCACTTGCGCTCTTTGTTTTTGCTGTTCACTCCATTTATCAGGTAGTTTAAATAACAAATTTCTGCTTCGTGCTAATAATTGCAATATAGTGTCACCATTGGACAGTTTTGTTTCGATATACTTTTGTTTACTTTGATTGGCTTCCCTGCGTTTAGCAAGTTCAGATTGACGATAGCGAATACGTATAGCCTGTAGTTGTTCCATCAAGTTTTTTATGACATGAAATTTATCTATTATGTGATAAGCGTTCATAAAAGCTTGTCTCCCTAACCAATCGTAATTAGAAGCCATATCACGGCTTAAACTTTTTACTTGCATACGTTTTTCAATATCAAATTTTTCAATAATTTGCATTAATTCATCTGTTTTGAATGTACTTGCCATTAAAGCTATCTTATTGGTTTGTCTATTACTTAAAATAGTGTAACCTGTTCCATTTATATTTTTTTCATCCACAGCCATTTGATTACCTAAATTCTCTTCTTTAAAAATAGGTACAACTATTTTTCTAACTTTTCCTTGCTTTTCTATACTTAGGTTATGTTTATCTATGGTTCCATCATTTTTAGCTTGTACAAAACCACTTAAAACCTGTTGACACCAACGTTGTAATTTCTTTGAACTCATGCCTAATACATAGGATACATTACCAATGCTAATAGGTTTAGATTCTATCAATTTCTTTTAAAAAATCACCAAATTCTTTGGTGGCTTTTATTCCTTTATCGTTAAAGGAATATGTATTGTGATAACTCTTATTACTACCTTTTAATTTCCAACGCCGCCGTTTGAGTATCAAAAATACTTCTTTACCCTTAGTAGGAAAGGTTTGCAGTTCCAATGGATTCATAAATCCATTTAACAAAACTTCTTTCTTATCTTTAATCTCTTTGGGATGATGCGTTTTATCATTCTTCTCTACTA
>JALWLE010000118.1 GCA_026996605.1 Flavobacteriales bacterium | reverse complement strand
TCTTTGAAAAAACTCGTATCGATAGTCCGGAAATCAGTATAAACCTACAGCAAATTGCTAAAGGAAACTTATTGATATTTAAAGTACTGGATGAAAAAGGACAAACTACTGTCAAAAAGGCAATAAAACTGTAGATTAATTCTTTTTAAATAATTTAGAACCTGTCAAGTTTGCGCTTGGCAGGTTTTTTGTAGTTTTGTATCAAACTCAAAAAAAGAAAAATATGTTTGGAAAAATGTTTGATATCATAGGAAAACTTGACGAAGCCAAAAAAAATGTCGAAGAAGCTAAAAAACGATTAGATACTATTTTAATTGATGCTGAAGCAGGTAATGGTATGGTCAAAGTAACCGTAACCGGTAACCGAGCTTTAAAAAATTTAAGCATTGCCGATGAAGCTATGCAAGATAAAGAAATGCTGGAAGATTATTTGACTATCGCATTAAATAAAGCCTTGTATGAAGCCGGACAAATACAAGAAGCAGAGCTTAAAAATGCAGCCAAAGATGCCATGCCTAATATTCCCGGATTAGACGGATTATTATAATATGATAAAAATATGGAACAAAAACAATCCTATTGAACAATTTATTCTGTGAAATAGCAAAAGTTCTCGGTTTATCATATTTCCCCTTACTGCAAAAAAATTGTACAACCATAAAATCATAACCTATGTCTTTAGAACAAAAAATAATGACCGAACTCAAAACTGCCATGAAAGCCAAAAACACAACGGCTTTAGAGGCATTGCGCGCTGTAAAATCTGCTATTTTACTAGAAAAAACAAAAGGAAAATCCGGTGAACTTACAGAAGCTGACGAGATGAAATTACTTCAAAAATTGGTCAAACAACGTCGTGAAAGCGCCGACATTTACACCCAACAGAATCGCCCTGATTTGGCACAAACTGAACTCGACCAAGTAGCTGTTATTGAAAAATTTTTACCTAAACAAATGAGCCGAGAAGAAATAGAAGCTAAACTTGACAATATCATTGCTGAAACAGGTGCACAAAGTATGAAAGATATGGGAAAAGTCATGGGAGTGGCAAGCAAACAAATGGCAGGCAAAGCAGACGGTAGATTAATTTCGCAAATAGTGAAAGAAAAATTATCGTAAAAGCTTGTTTTAATCCCTGCAATACAATATTTTTGCAGTGTAAAAAGCCCGCGTGGCGCAACTGAATAGCGCATCGGATTTCGGCTCCGAGGGTTGGGGGTTTGAATCCCTCCGCGGGTACCATTATTAAAAAACCGTCCGGAAATTGGGCGGTTTTTTAATAATCATTTCTACTACAATATCACCCCTACGGGGTTCAATGGTATTTTTCCTATAATTAAAAGTTATTTAACAATAATTTTAGAAGAAATGGTTTAGTAGCATACAACCAGTCGATATCTAACAATTAACCAAAGATTTGTTACCTTTGTTTTTTAAATATTAAACCGGTCACTTCGATACATCCAGATTAGCATCGGGACACTCAGTGACCTACTAAATAGAAAATAGAAATATATTTACTAGTATTCATATCGGACACCCGATAACAATCATAAAAAACAAAATATTCTATGAAAAAAAACTTTCAACTTTTAATTTTCAACTTTTAACTCATATGACCAACAAAGTCCTTATCATCAATTTTGAAGAAATTTACCTAAAAGGTAAAAATCAGAAAATATTTATCAAACAACTAGTCAGAAATTTAAAACGCAAACTGGCAAACTATAAAAATTATTTGGATTTTACCAAAGCTCATGGAGGCTCTTACTTTATTGAAATTATTGAAGATATTCCCGAAAACATTTTGCAAGATATCATAGATAAAGTAAAAAACACCCCCGGTATTACCGGATTTTATGTGGCTGACACAACCGGAATAAGCATGGAAGAAATAGCTGAAAAATCAGTACAACATACTCGTCAATATGTAGATGAATTTGAAAGTTTTGCAGTAATAGCCAAACGCATCAATAAAGCCGTAGGCTTTAACTCTATGGATATTGGTCGGCGCGTCGGAAGCGACATTAGTGAAAAACTCAATAAAAAAGTTGATTTGACCAAGCCTGATTTTAAACTTTACATCAAAGTTCGTGGAAAATACACCTTGATTTATTCCAAAATTATTCCCGGTATCGGCGGCTTACCGGTAGGGACTTCCGGTAAAGCCATTGCTATGCTCTCCGGCGGTATTGATTCGCCGGTATCAACTTTTATGGCCATGAACCGTGGTTTGCATATCACGGCGGCGCACTTTCATTCGGTACCGAAGACTTCACCACAATCTATCGATAAAGTTAAAATGCTTGTCAAAAAACTTACCGATTTTCAAGGACAAATCAAACTTTATCTGATTCCGGTTTTGGACATTCAACAAGCCATCGCCAAACATACAGATTCACGATTACGCTTAATCTTATTGCGACGTATCATGCTCAAAATCGGTAAAAAAATAGCTGAAAAAGAAAAAGCTAAAGCCCTTGTAACAGGTGACTCACTGGGACAAGTTGCCTCGCAAACCTTAGAAAATATGAAAGCAACCGAAGAAGCAACTGATATGTTGGTTATACGTCCGCTAGTAGCATTAGATAAAAAACATATCATTGAAACAGCAAAAAAAATCGGCACATTTGATGTATCTATTTTACCACATGATGATGCCTGCGGATTGTTTACACCCAAATCACCGGAAACCAAAGCACAACTTAAATATGTCAAAGAACAATGTAACAAGTTGGATATAGAAGATTTGGTTAATGGTACTTTACAAAAAGCAGAAACAGTAATTATCTCTGATACAGATAAAATGCCGGAATACATTTTATAGTAAGATTTTTTCTAAAAAATGAAAAAATGAAAAATCCACTAAACGATAAAAGTCTATTAATCAACATTAGCAAAACTTACGGGACACCTGTTTATATATATGCCGAAGAAGTGATTAACCAACAAATACAAAAACTGCAAACCTTTTTTCAAACTTTACCTTACGATATTCATTATGCAATGAAAGCTAATGAAAATCCGGATATTTTAAAAATTATGCTTCAAAACGATTTAGGAATTGATGCTGTTTCGATTAATGAAATCAAAAGGGCACTATCAGTTGGTTTTCCTAAAGAAAAAATCATCTATACGCCGAGTTGCCCAAGTGAAGAAGAATTGAAATTTGCATTTGAACGGCAGATACATACACATGTTGGTGCCACGGAATATTTGGATTTTATCTTGAAAAACTATCCCGATATAAGTATCGGACTACGAATCAATCCCGGAAACCGGATAGGTGGTAATCAAAAAATTGCAACGGCACATCACGATTCAAAATTTGGTATTCCGGCTAATCAATTAGAAATCATTAAACAGTATTTATCCAAAGGTCTAAAAGTTGATTCCTTGCACTTACACACCGGTTCCGATGTAAAAACATGGCAAGATTTAGCCCGTTCGGTTGATGTGATATTTGATTTTGCCAAACATTTTACCCGTCTCAAATATATTGACTTGGGAAGCGGTTTTAAAGTAAAATACCATCCTGATGATGTTGAAATTGATTTAAAATCTTATGCAGGATATATTCAAAAAAAAGTTGAAGCACTCCCCTATCCTATTCATATCAAATTTGAACCCGGAAAATATTTAATCAGCGATGCCGGTGTTTTATTGGTAAAAGTCAATGTGGTCAAACAAGGTTTTAACAAAAAATTTGTTGGAGTTAATTCCGGATTTCATCATTTAATCAGACCAATGTACTATGATGCCTATCATGAGATTATCAATTTATCAACCACAGAATCTGCTACTGAAAAATATGATGTGGTCGGGGTATTATGCGAAGAAGATACTTTTGCCCATAACCGCTTGTTAAGTCCTGTCAGAAAAGATGATATTTTAATGATAAAAAATGCCGGTGCCTACGGATTCTCGATGAGTTCCATATATAATTTACGGGATAAACCTAAGGAAGTTTTGATTGGTAAAAACGGAATTAGAGATATTAGTTTTTAGTGGTAAGCGGAACGTAGTGATTTCCACATGAAGAATGAATCGGGATTGTTAGTATCAAGTGGCTAGTAACAAGTATCAAGTTTAGTATGAAAAGTACAGACGGATTAAAAAAAAATTAAGATTTCTCACTACGTTCAAAATGACAATCGAACTATCATTCCGACAGAATACCGACCTAGTCCGGATGACGAGGAATCATAAATAATATCAAACATACAATTAATCAAATATCAATATAAATGCCCAATTTCAGCTTGTCACAAATCAATAAACTCATCAAACAGCAAGACAGCTTAAATTTGCTGATTGTAGCGAATTTGGTTTTGTATTTATTCTCACAAATATTGATTGCTTTTAATTGGTTCTCTTTACGTTGGGTGGCATTGCCTTATGATTTGAATCAGTTACCGTCCAAGTGGTGGACAGCTATTACTTACGGATTCTTCCACCAAGGTTTTATCGCCTTGGTTTTTAACATGCTGCTTTTGTTTTATTTCGGACGCATTTTATTAGATTTTGAAACATCCAAAAAATTACTTTTTGTTTACTTTTCAGGTATTATGATGGGGGCTTTATTTTTCCTTGTTAGTTATCGTCTATTCCCTGATTTCTATGTGATTAAAGCCCCATTATTAGGCGCTTCTGCCGGCGTTATGGCGGTTCTTACTTACACCGCTCTAAAATTACCGCATTACTTGATTAAAATCCGGTTTCTAGGCTTTTTCAAGTTGATGCATATTTTGATTTTTTTGATCTTTTTCAATTTGCTGCAAATTCCGTTGGGTAATCCGGGTGGCTATTTTGCGCATTTAGGAGGACTAAGTGCCGGATTTATTTTCTTTTTAATCAATTTACGACAAAAAGAAAAAACAGAACCAAAGCCAAGTATTTTCAGTATCACCAAACCTAAAAAAGAAAAAAACATCGATGCTATTTTAGACAAAATCAGCCAATCGGGCTATGAAAGTTTAAGCCAAGCTGAAAAGGAAGAATTGTTTAAGCAAAGTAATAAGTAGAAGGTAGTTTAATGTTGAAAGTTGTCTTTGTAAGATTCTTTTAAACTTTATCGCTTTTCTTGCATATGATAAAATAAGCTTTTTATATCATTTTTTAAAGAGTTCATACTTTGGGTAAATAACAGATATGGAAATCCTATCGTAAATAACAGTAGTAAAAAAAGAAAAAAAAACGGTGATAAATTTTACCGTTAATTCCATATTATCTGCCGTAAATATATCAAACATAAAGAATAAGATAATTGATAAAATTAATATTATGACCATAACATATCCATATATAAAGAACTTTAATCCATAAAACCCCATTATTTCAGTTTCAATAACTAATTTGTTATTTTTTTGTTTGAAACTTCCCCTAGCAATTATTGAGCTATGATTCATGTCAGAAAAAGATAAGCGTTTTCTAATTTTAAAATAACCATCTTTAACCTGACCTTTAAACTTTTTATTACTCGATGAAAAAACTTCAAAAAATGAAGAGGAAAAAGAAAAGAGTCCAATATTTGCTTCTTCAACTTGATTTTTTAATTCTTCAATAAAATCATCTTTTTGAATATCTAATTCTGTTGTAAAAGATTCTATTAAGTCTAATTTTTTCAAAATTTTCTTTACTTGCAAAGCCATTGTTTTTCTTGAAAATTATTTGTTATTTTCATTGCGCTTCCGTCTTTTATCTTCCTGTCGTCTAAATATAAAGACGATTAACGCTAATAAAACAATACCGGTAATCATGCCGCTTAAAGCGTGTTTAATCATTTCCATAAGCTGTAAATATTTGTGGTGGATAAACAATTTCAGTTAAAAAAAGTCCTTTTGCCGGCACGGAAAATCCGGCTTTAGAGCGGTTACGGGATTCGATAATTTGTATAAAATCGTCAATCGTTATTTTATGCAATCCTACATCAATTAAAGTGCCTACAATGGCGCGCACCATATTGCGTAAAAACCGGTCGGCAGTTATATTAAAAACGAGCTGATTATCAACAATTTGCCATTCAGCCAATCGAACATCACAAAGATAAGTTTTAACATCGGTATGGGTTTTTGAAAAACTTTTAAAATCTTTATATTGCGTTAAAATCTTGGCTGCTTGGTTCATTAAATCTACATCTAAATCCTTTGCCAAAAACCAAGATGTTTCGGTTAAAAAAGGATTTTTGTGACGGTGGATAAAATATTGGTAACTTCTGGCAATAGCATCAAAACGGGCATGTGCTTTATCAGTAACCGATAGCATCTTTTGTATGGCAATATCTGCCGGTAGAAACGAATTGAGCTTGTAAGTCAAATCAACCGGATTAATCGGTTTTTCCACATCAAAATGCGCAAACATTTGACGGGCATGCACGCCTGTATCGGTACGTCCGGCGCCTGTTATTTTTATAGTAGATCGTAACAGCAAACTTAAGGCATGTTCTATGGTTTCTTGCACAGTAACTGCATTGGGCTGCGTCTGCCAACCGTGATAATTGGTTCCCGTATATGAAAGTTCTAAAAAATACCGCAATTTGTCGTAATTTTGTCTCGTAGCACAAAACTAATGAAAAAAATCTTATTGCTTTCGGACACGCATGGCTATCTCGACGATGCCATGCTCAAATACATCAAACAAGCAGATGAAGTATGGCATGCAGGTGATATCGGCACGACAGAAGTTACCGATGAAATCAAAAAACACAGTAAATTAAGAGCTGTTTACGGCAATATTGACGGCGGTGACTTGCGAAAAGAATTTACCGAACAACTGCATTTTAAAGTAGAAGACGTAAAAGTATTTATGATTCATATCGGTGGTTACCCCAAACGTTACAGTCGCAAAGCACTGGAAACTATTAAAAAATATCCGCCTGATTTATTTATTTCAGGGCACTCACATATTTTAAAAGTGATGTACGACCAACAAAATAAATTATTACACATGAATCCGGGGGCTGCCGGCAAACATGGCTTTCATCAAAAACGCACGATGCTGCGCTTTGTTATTGCCCAAAGCGAAATAAAAAATTTGGAAGTCATTGAACTGGGAAAAAGATAATGAATTTCAGATTTTATATATTAGGTTTTAAATTTAAAATTTACTTTTAACTAATTATAACTATCTTTGTAGTAAAAATTGTCATCATGTTGTTGTTTATCAGTTATAGTGAATTGTTTATAGTGTTTCTTGTGATGCTTTTAGTATTCGGTCCTGAAAAACTACCGGAAATTGCTCGTAATTTAGGTAAAGGTATCCGGCAACTTCGTGATGCCAGTAACAATATCAAAAAAGAAATGATAAAAGAAACCCAAAAAGCCGGATTGGATACCGAAGCCATTGAAAAGCTTAAAAAAGACATCAAAGACACTAAAAAAATAATGAATATCAAAGAGGAAATTACCAATACCGTTAAACGACAATAATGGATCAAATACTCCAATGGGATCAGCAAATCTTTAAAATTTTAAATAGTCTGGGTAGCACTTCATTTGATGCATTTTGGCTATTTGTTACCAATCAGAAAAATTGGATTTTTTTATATTTTATAATCGTTTTATCATACTTTTACTATCTAGGTTGGCGGAAAGCCTTGATTTCTATTCTTATAATTGCTTTATTTTTGGGTATTTGTGACCAGACAACTAATTTGTTTAAGAGCTATTTTCACCGCTTGCGCCCTTCACAAGATTCCGTATTAACCGGTCATATTCGTGCATTATTACATCCGCATAATTACAGTTTTATTTCGGGACATGCTTCTAACTCTACTTTATTTGTTTGGTTTAGCATCTATTTACTACGACAGAAAACCCGTTGGATATATTTGTTGATTATTTGGTGGCTGTTATTTATGTTTAGCCGTATTTATGTAGGGGTACATTATCCTTTAGATATCATTGGCGGTATTATTTGGGGTTTCATTTTATGGCGATTAGCTATTTTCGTTTACTATAAAATTGTGAATAAATTTCAATATTGATTTGTTTTTTATCACCTCAATTTTTTTGATATTATGAAAATCAATCATAAACTCAATAATTTAAAATCCCAACTGGAAGGCGAACTCTTTTACGACGATTTATACCGGCACATTTATGCTACCGATGCGTCTGTCTATCGTATGTTGCCCGAAGCGGTTGCTTACCCGAAAACGGAAGCAGACATCAAATTACTGATTCAATACGCTGCTGACAACAACACCCATTTAATTCCGCGAACCGCCGGCACTTCTTTGGCAGGGCAAGTTGTAGGAAAAGGCATCATCGTAGATGTTTCCAAATACATGACAAAAATATTGGACTTTAATCCCGACAAAGCTTGGGTCAAAGTGCAACCCGGCGTTATTCGTGATGAACTCAACCGGTTTTTAGAACCTTACGGCTTATGGTTTGCCCCCAATACTTCTACATCGAGCCGTTGTATGTTGGGCGGTATGGTCGGCAACAATTCCAGTGGCTCTACTTCGATAAAATATGGTGTAACGCGTGATAAAATATTGGAAGTCGAAGGTTTTTTAAGTAATGGCGACCCCATTCACATCACAGAACTGGATAAAGATGGTTTCAATAAAAAGCTACTGCAAAACGATTTAGAAGGGCAGATTTATAAGCATATACGCGATACATACAGCCAACCCGAAGTACAAAAAGAAATTTTGGAAAATATGCCCTATCCCGAAATTCATCGACGCAATAACGGATACGATTTAAACAGCTTGATAGACAACGAAATTTTCGGGCAATCGGATAAAAAATTCAATCTCGGTAGAATTATTGCCGGTTCCGAAGGCACTTTGGTTTTTATGACCGCTATCAAAGTCAAATTAGACAAAGTGCAACCGCCGCAGCGCTTAATGGTAACAGCCCATTTCAACAGCATCGACGAAAGTATGCGCGCCGTTGCACCGGCTATGGAACACGGCTTGTATCAATGCGAATTAATGGACGATATCATTTTAGACCAAACCAAAAAAAGTCCGAAATACAAACATTATCGCGATTTTATTCAAGGCAATCCCAAAACTATTTTGATGCTTGAATTACGTGGCGACAAAATGTCCGAATTAGAAAAACAAGCACAAGAACTGATTGAACATCTACAAAAAGAAAATTTAGGCTATGCCTACCCTATTCTACGCAACAATGAAGCCGCCAAAGCCGAAGAACTGCGTAAAGCCGGATTAGGATTATTAGGTAACTTACCCGGCGACGACAAAGCCGTCGCCGGCATAGAAGACACAGCAGTCCGTATCACCGACTTACCGCCTTATATCGCCGATTTTACCGAAATTATGAAGCAAAAAGGGAAAACACCGGTTTATTTTGCCCACGCCGGTGCCGGCGAAATTCATTTGCGTCCGATTCTCAACCTGAAAAAATCGGTGGATGTGCGAATTTATCGTGAATTGGTATCGGAAGTTGCCGATTTGGTGCATCAATACAAGGGGTCTTTAAGTGGCGAACACGGTAGCGGCATTGTGCGGGCAGAATTTATCCCTGTGATTGTCGGTGAAAAAAACTATGCCTTGATGCAAGAGCTCAAAAGCATTTTTGACCCGCAAAATATCTTTAATCCGCATAAAGTCGTTGACCCATATCCAATGGATAAAAATCTGCGTTATGAACCCGACCGCAAAGAACCCGAAATCCCGACTTTATTTGATTTTAGGGCAGAAGGCGGTATTTTGCGTGCGGCTGAAAAATGTAACGGTTCGGGGGATTGTCGCAAGCCGCCCGAAGCCGGTGGCGTAATGTGCCCCAGCTACCAAGCCACCAAAGATGAAAAAAATACGACCCGCGCCCGCGCCAATGCCCTTCGCGAATTTTTAACCAATTCCGATAAAATCAACAAATTTGATTACGAAGAATTATATGAAACTTTGAGTTTGTGCTTATCGTGCAAGGCGTGTAAAAACGAATGTCCGTCCACCGTAGATATGGCGATGCTCAAAAGCGAATTTCTGTATTGGTATCAAAAAGCCAATGGATTTACACTGCGTAACAAAATTTTTGCATACAGTGGTAAAATCAACAAATTTTTCAGTCGGCTTTCAGGTGTTTACAACTTTTTAATCCGTCAAAATTGGTTTGCCGGTTTGTTTAAAAAAATGACCGGTATTGCTTCGCAACGTACATTGCCGCCCCTTGAAAAACAAAGCTTAACCGCTTGGCTCAACAAACATCCTGAGGCACTCAAACCCAAAACGGATAAAAAACAATCGGTTTATGTTTTTATTGACGAATTTACCGATTATATGGACAACCAACCCGGAAAGGATGTCATCAAAGTATTAACAAGCTTGGGTTACGAAGTAAAAATTATAAAAAGTGCTGAAAGCGGACGCTCCTATATTTCCAAAGGTTTTTTAGAACAAGCCCGTGATTTGGCTATAAAAAATGTCAGACTTTATGCCGGTTTGATTAATGAACAAACCCCTTTAATCGGGATAGAGCCGTCCGCCATTTTGATGTTTAGAGACGAATATTTACGTTTGGTTAAAGATGAAAATCTGCAAAAAGACGCCCGAAAAATTGCCGGCAACACCTATTTATTCGAAGAATTTATCAAGCGGGAATTTGAAGCCGGCAATATAAGCACTAATGATTTTACGGAAACGGAACAAAAAATCACTTTACATGTTCATTGTCAGCAAAAAGCTTTGAGTGACCCGCAAATCAGTGCTTTTGCATTGTCCATTCCCAAAAATTATCAAGTCCGTTTACTCGACTCGGGCTGTTGTGGTATGGCAGGTAGCTTCGGGTATGAAAAAGAACATTACGAATTGAGCATGAAAGTCGGCGAACTCAAACTGTTTCCCGAACTAAGAAAAACCCAAGCCGGCGAAAGCATCGC
>JALWLE010000117.1 GCA_026996605.1 Flavobacteriales bacterium | reverse complement strand
TTTTTTTGTGAAAGTTCTAAAACTTGTCCAAAACTAATATCAAGTGTTTCTACCGGAAAAATATCTATAGTCGTACTCATATTGTTATATTTTTGTTCGGACTATTATGCTTTTAAAAAACCATATGTATAAATTTTCGGTTTGATTTTGTCGGCAAGTAGCCCTATTTTGCTACGCAGATTGCCAATAAGATTCATATATGTTTCATCATCGCTACGGCTGTTCATTCTGCCTTGGGCATTGCGTCCTTGAAAATATTCGCGAATGTCGTACAAACTTGCATTGACATTTACATCCGGCTTGCTGTGATAATATTGCCACAAAGCTTTGCCGGCATCAAAAACGGCTTGTGCTTCCGGCGAAAAGTTTCTTTTAGTAAGTTGGCTGTTTGTGCCATCAAACAATTCCGTATTATTTTCGGTTGAAAGCTTGCCGTTGATAAAATCTGTCATAAACCGGCTCTCAAAACGTTCTTGCGCATTGACTTCTTGTTCGGTAAAAGGTATCCAGTGGTTGATGCCTTCCTTGCTTGTGATTCTGTTTTGCCCATGAAACAAAGCAAAGCTTAAACAGTCATTTTGAAATTCGGTATCAGTTTGCCAGCCGTCAGTTGGCCATAAAAACTGGTCGCGGTCGTTGAGCCATGTGGCATCGATACTATGCCGGACAGCGAAATACATTGAAACTTTAATTAAATTACTTCTTGATATTATGAAACAATATCTTTTTTGTTGTTTGGATAAGATTACCAATTGATTATTATGCTGAAAATCAGGGGCAGCACTAACAATTAATCCTATTTCTTCTTCTTTTTTACCATTAAATGATTTAATCCATTTATTAATACTTTTTCCCAAATTGCCATAAAATCTTTTGACGCCCGAATAACTGCCGTTTTGGTCATAGACATCGGCGGTAACCACGTCCATTTTTTGTTGAACGGCAGTATTCCAGATGGTAAAACCGATGGGAAAAGCGCCTTTTACGTTATCAAACGTATTTGCCGGCACTACAAAACCACCTAAATATTCGGCTAAAAAGAAATCTCTGAATTTTTTAAAATTAGAGCCGTTTACAAATTTTAATGTGGAAAACTGTCCCAAAATCGCTCCGTTTAATTTTTCGTAAATCACTGCCATAAACAGCGCAAAGAGTTCGTTGGTAGCATTTCCTATTTTGGGATTCAGCAGTTGTTTGATTTTAAAATTGGTGGTTACGCCGGCTTTGTTTTCACCGGTGCCGGTTACGGTTTTGGCGGTGGTAGCTTCGGCATAGGGCGGATTGATATAAATGACCAGTTTTTGTCGTTTGTCGGGGTCATTGATGATATCAAACAAACTATCCGGCAGTTTGCCGCCTTGCGATACGGGCAAAAATTCATCATTTAGAAAATCAAATTGAAACACATGACTTTGTAAAAGATTGGCGCCGTGATCGATACGTTCTTGCATAACGTTGATGTCAGCCATATCAAGGGTGCTGGCATAGATATTATATTTGTTTGCCAAACCGGCGAGCAGGTTGCCCGTACCGGCGGCACAATCCCAAATGTAGTAGTCATCTTGCCAATTTTCGCCCAAAGTATCCGTCAGATATTTTTGTGAGAGTTCTACCCAAATACGCGGGGTGAAAAAAGCGCCTTTACGCTCGCGTATATCTTGCGGCACCAACAAATCGCGCCGTTCGATGATATAATCTTGAAAGGCTTCGATAGGCGGACGTTTGTATATTTTCCAAAATTGTAAATAGGTATTTTTATTACGAATATTGATAGTAGCATCAAACATTTGTTTGATATTTTCTTTGGCAATTTTGTAGCCTTCATTTTGAAATACGACAAACAAGTTGTCTCTAATAGATATATCGTCATTGATATTTTGGGTATTCTTGTCATCTACAAAGAGGTCTGCCAAATAAAAATCACTGTCGAGTATATTGTTTTTTTTGAGTTCGTCCCAATCGACATCTATAATTGGTTTTACCATTTCGACCCAACGCATATAAATGGCTATAAAGTTATTTTTGTCAATTTTGATTTTGCTTTTGGTCGTTGCTTTGGCAATATTATTTTTAATAAACTCTTTGAGTTCATTTTCATCACGTTCATAATCAAACACATAGGTTTTTTCTTTTAAAATCCGTTCAACGCGTTCTTTAATCAGTTTAAATTCTTTGGTGTGATGGTTGCTGGGCGTTACATTCCAATTAAAATCATTGAGATAAAAAATATCTTGAATATTGACATAATCTATAAATGCCATTTTTTTATAATCAAAAGCACCAAGAAAAGCCGGTGGCAAGGTTTTATCAAAGGTTCGTGCCTTGCCAATGGTTAAAATCAGTTGTACAAACATGGTTGGAATATCATAGTCGCCTATTTTGGCTTCCGCCCACAAGAGCGGGGTGCGTTCAAACATATTTTCTTGTTTGGGATAGACGGTAAAATCGATATTGCCTAAAATTTCGGTAGTATTAAACTGCCTGAACCAATCAACGGCTACTTTGTTTTTAAGCTCTTCTTCTCTGATGTTTTTGTATTTCATTGTGTCGATTTTATCTATATTGACATATTTTGATGTTGTAAATTTAAGAAGTTTT
>JALWLE010000116.1 GCA_026996605.1 Flavobacteriales bacterium | reverse complement strand
TGTCTTTCTTCCGGGGTTATTTGATTTACAGGTTTCCCGGAAATCAGAGAAGCCGTTAGTTTATGGAGATCCTCTCTCTCCTGAAAAGCCTGAACCATCCTCTTATCACCGGCTATCACAGCTGCCAGACGAAGTTCAATAGCTGGATAGTCAGCTTTTACGATTACCCTTCCTTTAGGAGCTTTATAGAAGTGTTTCTTCAGCTCTCTGGGGATTTGCTGAACGTTGGGATCCCTTGCAGACATTCTGCCAGAATGTGACTCTAACTGGCTAAACTCAGGATACAGCCTACCTCCTTTTGTTCTAAGGAACTGCCTGGTGTTAATAAGTTTCTTCAAACTCTTCAGCTTCAAGAGTTTAGCAACAACGGGATGTTCTCTGTATCTGTGAAGATCAGATTTACCAACTGACTCAATTTCCAGTCCATAGCGTGACTTAAGAATTTCCAGAACTTTCTGAGCACTTTGAGGGTTGACTCCAAGTTCTTCTTCAAGCTCAGCATACAAAGCCTTAAACTCTTCTTCAGCACGGGAAACTACATCTCTAAGGAAATCTTCATTTACCGGAATGCCAGAGAGTTCCATTTCCACTAAAACTGGAAGAAAACGACCCTCAAGCTGAGCGATAGGATTGGTAAGCCCTAACTCATCAGGAGTTCCCTGGTGTTCAACAGACAGTAAATTCAATAGCTGCACCTGAATTTCAGCAATACCCGATAGTGCTTCAACTCTACTGAGTGAGTAGTTAACATGAGATGCTGTAAGCTCTCCGTTGAAATCAATTTCTGGTAAAACCTCGTCGAATGAAATCCTGGTATATTTCTTAGCAAGACTGGAAAAAGAGAAAACTTTTTCAGTAGCTCTCTCTGGATTCCAGGAGTTCCACAGCAGCCTTTCAGCTAAGTAAACATCAAACGTTTTCTCTGGCAGAATCTCTCTACCGAAGTTAGAAGCTAAAGCCTTCAAAAGCTGCTTTAACTTATAGCCCACTATAAGTTTTCCAGGTATCAGGGATATAACAGACCTTACAACATCACTTGATAACCTCTGTACATCAAAAACGTAGGAATTATTACCGTCTCCAACTGAAATGAGTCTAAATGGAGAGTCAACAGACAGCACAGCATCTAAATACAGTTTATGGGCATTTTTCAGGTAGCGTAAGATTTTCAAAGCATGTTCATCTGAGAAGATGAAGTTTTTAGGAAAACCTGAAAAAGTGGAATGTTGAAACTGAGCGAGAGACTCTGGAGCGTGGCATATTCCACTGCTAAAACCGCCACAAACTAAAACCTTTTGCTGGAGCGTGGAATGTGTGGATAATTCACTCCCTGACTTCTCTCTTTCTTGATCACCTAAAGAACTCCTACCACTTACTCCTTTAACCTCACTATTCTGAGGCTGTGAAGAGGGAGTTTCGTCAACATTCAAACATTCCACACTGAGGCTGGAACCATTGCTTTTTAGCGACTTTGTGTGTGGAATGTTCTGACAGCCATAATCCTCTCTATCCAGCCGATTGTCTTCAGGATTACCGGACTCAACTTTAGAGATTGTTCTAAAATTTCCCTGGCTTTTTACTGTCAGTGCTATGTTGTAGCCTAACTCCTTAAACAGAGGAAGTGCCTTGTTCAGACACTTTCCAAATTTCTGAGAATTGGTCTTGAAAGAGTAACCCTTTTCCCTGGCAAAGTTTACAACCTCTTTTAACCACTCAGATGTTTTCTTAGTAACGGGAAGTTCATCCTTAAACCTCTCTTCCAACAGGTAGTAGAAGAACGGCAGGAGAGGATCTATCTGTTCCAGCGATTTGAAGAAAAGTTTCTTTCTTCCTTTGTCTAATGCTCTTATGAATATACTCTCTACTCCTATAACATGCGAAACTGCTGTAGCCCAGTAACTCCAGGAAGCTAACCTGTGAGCGGGGCTACAGCTGTTTCTAACTATTGGATACAGCTTTATGGCATCCGAAATTACGTTAAATATGGCTGGCAGAATGATAGGGATTTCTCTTTCAAAAGCTTTAGTTAAAGCAGTCTCCTCCAGCCTCTTATTTCGGTCAATCCTTTCAAGTTCTATAATTAACGAACGGTCAAGCAGGTCTGGAGGAATTCTCTCAAGGTTTATAGCTGTAATGTCGAAAGTTCCTTTAAGATGGACGATATCAAGGTCTCTATCTGTGTAGAGTCTTCGGGTTGACTCTGTGCCACCAGTTATTACTCTGCACAGAAAGTCGGACAACTCTTGACTAACAAAAGAAAGGTTGTCCAACACTAAAAACACATTGGCATCAAGTAGAGGGCGGAGCTTGTTTACGATATTTCCATCACGATTTCTACTGCTTATACCTTCTGTAACAGAAGCTGTTGGATCGTAAAGGAGCTTATTAAGTAAACTCCTCTTTGTCTTCCCAGCTCCCTGTGGACCTACATAGATAGCAATAGGTTTGGGAATATCTGGAATAAACAGTGTAATCAGGCGGATAACATCCAGAATAAAAGCATCCTCATCCCTGTAAACAGGAGCATATTTTAGAAGCCGTTCTAAAACATCTTTACCTCCGTAGTTTTCATCTATCCTGGGCAAGTCTGTCTGGATAGGCACATACCTGAAGCTATTTACATCGGAATGCGGTAGAA
>JALWLE010000115.1 GCA_026996605.1 Flavobacteriales bacterium | reverse complement strand
GTTACAAATTTGCCATGTTGTTTCAAGACTATGTGCCAAAAATTCCTAATCTGAAAATGTATCTGAATTTAGTTTATAACGGTGGCATTCCGACCGGTTCGCCATCCTATGCAGATCCTTACAAATTCCAATTCAGAACCGCTGATTACTTCCGCACCGATTTAGGAATTTTTTATGTATTCTCGGAAGGTCCGCACAAAGGTAAATTCCTCAAAAAATTCAAATATTTCAGTGCCGGATTTGAAATTCTCAATATGTTCAACGTACAAAACAGCATTTCTAATATGTGGATACGCGATATTTACAGCAAAAGAGTCTATCGGGTCAAAAACTACTTAACGGGTAGATTGTTTAATGTCAAACTTCGGATACAAATTTAGTTGAAAGTAAAAAGTTTAATGCTATTAACCTAGTAGGTCTACGAGACCTGCTAGGCTTTTACAACTTAAATTTAAATAATTATTTCATTTCAGACCTATCAGGTTTGAAAAAACTAACAGGTCATTTTAATTCGGCATTCCATCCCATATTTCAATATCGTCAATCCATTGATGTTTCGGATTTGCGTCTCCATAAATTTGAGTTAGCATAATAAAATCAATGGGGCGCGAATTCCTAGTGGTTGGTCCGTGATGATCACCAATGACTTGCCCATTAACTTTCCATAGCGCTCTACCGTCATTGCCGTCGCTCCAATGCCAATAAAATTCCGTTAAAAACCATTTGTTAATTGGCACCGGAACCGTTCTGTTATCAATTTCCCAAACCGGATGTTCCGGGTCTTTGTCGCCTTGCCAATGCCAATAAGGTACACCGTCGTTATCGGTATAAATGAATGAAATTAATCTAAAACCGTCACTTTGCGTTTCTCTGTAATCTTTGGTCTTGTATTCAAAAAAAGTCCGCCACATATTGGGTTGAAACAAACTGGCACTGTCTAATTTAATCCAATATTTGATGTATAAATCCGTTTTACCATCCTGAATATCAAGTATTTCGTAAGGACATTGTGTGACGCCTAAATCATAATTTTCAACATTGTATAAAGCATTGGTATAAGTTCCGTCATGCCCGATAACACGCTGTATTTCAGCATTAACAGCTTGGTGATTGTCATCATCGATATAATGCAATGCGCTTTCATTTGCTCCAAGTATATCTATAGGCCAAGTAAAACCGGTTTCTTGGTCGGTACCTTTTATAAATCTGTACTCTTCGCTGTTAGGGTACGCAGTGTTATCAATATAAACTCCGGTTTCAAATCCGGATTTGAATAACAATTTCGGTTCTTTATCGGTTTTCTTATAGCAAGAAATATGTATCAATACAATACCGATGGCGAAGGTTAAAATGCTGTATTTCATATTTTATATTTATAAAGTTTATATCTTATAGATTCGGAATTTCAAAAATATGTTTGGCAATATACTACTTATTTTTATTTTTTATTAAAATCCTAACTTATTTTTAAAACATTTCACAACAATATAAATAAAAAATTATATCTTTGTAAGATTAACAATTCAAGTCACTTTTTATGAAAAAATTATTACTTATTCTTATCAGCTTATCACTTTATAATGCCGTCTATTCACAAAAATATAAAGAGATGATGGATGATCAAAACGTAAATATTTACGATGTTGTAAAAGAAGCCCGGAATTATTTCAAAACGCATGACAAAAACCAAAAAGGTTCCGGTTGGAAAGCCTTTCAAAGATGGCTATATGAAAACGAATCGAAATATTACCCTACGGGCGATAGAAAACACACCGACCCGAATCTTGGTGTTAAAGAATTTTTAAGATTTAAAAATAACACAACCACAAGAAATGCTGCTAACAATAATGCTTGGCAAGAACTCGGACCATACAGAATCGATACCTTAGCATATAAGCCGTCTGCCGGAATCGGACGCATTGTCGGGTTTTATGTAGATCCAAACGATACCGATTATATGTATATATCGTCGAGAAGTGGCGGTTTGTTTAAAACCACTGATGGCGGTGTCAATTGGCAACCGAAAACCGATTATCTGTTTTCAACAGGTGTCAATAATTTTGACGTTTCACCAACCGACAGAAACGAAATCTTAATCAATGTAAATAATTCCGGTAACGAATATTCCAATGGTATTTATAAATCAACTGATGGTGGCGATACTTGGGTGGCGACTGCCTTTAATCCTTCAAATGTTACTATGGGACTCGGATATGATTTACGGGTGAGAAAAATAAAATTTGATCCGCACGCAGACAATATTGTGTTTGTCGGCACTAATGAAGGCTTGTATCGTTCAACCGATAAATTAAATACCTTTTCAAAAATTATTGATAATGTTGATGTAGTCGATATAGCTTTTCATCCGACTGACCCTAATATTGTTTATCTTTATGAAAAAACCATAGAACCGAATAAAATTCATATATCCAATGATCAAGGGCTTACATTTACATTATCCAACGAAATTGCAGGTAATAATAATGCAAAAAACGGTATTTTTTCTACAAGTCCCGCTTGCCTCGATTGCGTGTATTTTTCATCTAAAAACGGCGTATGGAAATCGACAAATAAGGGATTGGACTTTACTTTTCTCAGTAATCCTGCTTATGGAAACGGCGGATTTGCCGTAAGTGACCTTGATAATACC
>JALWLE010000114.1 GCA_026996605.1 Flavobacteriales bacterium | reverse complement strand
ATAATTCCGGCTTTTGAAGCGGCATAATTGGCTTGACCGGCATTACCGCCTGTACCAACAACCGAACTCATATTTATAATCGAACCTTTACGGGCTTTCATCATCGGGCGGATAACGGCTTTGGTCCAATTAAAAACCGATTTTAAATTGACATTCATAATGTCGTCCCAATCTTTTTCACTCATTCGCATCAACAAATTATCTCTCGTAATGCCGGCATTGTTAACCAAAGCCTCAATAGAGCCAAAATCCTTAACTATTTCAGAT
This sequence comes from Flavobacteriales bacterium, assembly GCA_026996605.1. Taxonomy (GTDB): domain Bacteria; phylum Bacteroidota; class Bacteroidia; order Flavobacteriales; family Flavobacteriaceae; genus WGBX01. The sequence continues at coordinate 10,956 of JALWLE010000114.1, read as the reverse complement.
GCTGTTTTTTGAGTTGCATCAAAATCGGAAGCATCAGACACATAACCTTTCACTTTAACACCAAAATTCTTAAGTTCTTTTTCCAAAGACAAAAAATTATCATCTATTTTACGACCTGTAAACGCTACATTAGCGCCATATTCGGCAAACATCAAAGCAATGACACGCCCAATACCACGAGCAGCACCCGTTACAACAATATTTATCCCTTTTAATCTATCCATATTCTGGTTATTTTTTTTCAAAAATACACTTTTTTACTGAAATTTTACAAATCCGAATTGAAATATCATCAAAACCACAAGATAAACTTCTATCTTTAAAAATAAATTTTTTATTCCCATGAAAAATTCCGATTTTTGAAGTTTGTAAAAGCATCAAATGAATGGCTAAAAAGAAAACGACCAAAAAGAAAAAAATATCTACTCAAAATGTACTGAAACTCAATGATAGAAACCGGTTGATTGCCGGATTGAGTTTAGTGTTTTTGAGTATTTTATTATTGATTGCCATCGTGTCTTTTTTCTTTAACTGGAAATTTGATCAAAATAATTTGACCTTAACACCTGACGGTGAACCGGCACATAATCTCATTGGTAAAGTCGGTGCTTTTGTAGGCAATGCTTTGGTATATAAAGGTTTCGGGGTGTTTTCTTTACTTATCCCCTACGCTATTGCATTTTCAGGTCTTTTATTGATTGCCAAAAAACCCTTTATCAACCATATCAAACGTTGGTTTTGGAGTTTTATTTATATGTATGTCGGTGCTTTTCTACTGGCAATGCTTTTACCTTCCAATTATCTTTGGTCCGGCTTGTTCGGTAAAGAAATTGCCTACTTTTCAATGCAAATTTTCGGTAAAATAGGCAGTATCATTATTCTACTATTCATTTTATTGACCATTATCAGTATTAAAGCCGGATTGGACGCCGAAAAAATTCAAGCTTTCTTTCATCAACTTTTTTATAAAAAGAAAAATGAAAACAATAGTATTGAGAATTTTGACGAGACCGAACCCGATGACGAACCTCTTATCCCGACACAAGATGTCGGTATCATGACACTAGATGATGATATGGTTATCAAAAATCCGGTTGAAGAAGAATCAGTTGTTGAAAAAGATAATAATACAGAAAATACTATCGATAGCAAACAGGCTGAACCGGAGGACCAAACCAAAATGCATATAGCCGTAGCCGGTGATGAAGAAATACTGGAAACTGCCGAACATTTGGTGGACCAACAAGGTCCTTACGACCCGCGACTTGATTTGGCTGATTATCAATTTCCAAGCTTCGACTTACTCAAAGATTACGGTGCCACGGAAATAACTTATAACGAAAAAGAACTGAAACGCAACAAAGACAAAATTGTCAAAACCCTGCTCGACTTTAAGATTAAAATATCCAAAATTGAAGTCGTTGTCGGTCCTTCGGTAACTTTGTATGAAATTATTCCGGAAGCCGGTGTGCGTATTTCCAAAATTAAAAATTTGGAAGATGATATTGCCTTATCATTAGCCGCTTTGGGTATTAGGATTATCGCACCTATGCCGGGCAAAGGCACCATAGGCATTGAAGTTCCCAACAAAGTGCGTAAAATTGTTCCGATGCGTTCGGTATTGCAATCCAAACGTTTTCAAGAAGCCGAAATGGAATTGCCCGTTGCTATGGGTAAAACCATTACCAACGAAACTTTTACCTTTGACTTGACCAAAATGCCGCACTTGTTAGTCGCCGGAGCTACAGGACAAGGAAAATCAGTCGGGATTAACGCCATATTGACATCTTTGCTGTATAAAAAACATCCGGCTGAACTGAAATTCGTTTTGGTCGATCCCAAAAAAGTGGAATTGACCTTATACAATAAAATAGAACGCCATTTTTTAGCCAAACTACCCGACGAAGAAGAAGCCATCATTACCGATGTTACCAAAGTGGTTAAAACGCTCAATTCCTTAACCAAAGAAATGGACGACCGCTACAATCTGCTCAAAGATGCCATGGTACGAAATATCAAGGAATACAACGAAAAATTTAAAAAACGACTGCTCAATCCCGAAAAAGGACACCGGTTTTTACCTTATATTGTTTTAGTGATTGACGAGTTTGCCGATTTGATGATGACAGCCGGTAAAGAAATAGAATTACCCATTGCCCGTATTGCCCAGTTAGCACGTGCTGTAGGAATTCATTTAATAGTAGCTACGCAACGTCCGTCGGTTAATGTTATTACCGGTATGATTAAAGCCAATTTTCCGGCTCGTATTGCCTTTGCCGTTACGTCTAAAATTGATTCGCGAACCATTCTGGACAGTGGCGGTGCCGAGCGTTTAATCGGAAAAGGTGATATGCTAATTTCTACCGGAAGTAAACTGGTACGACTGCAATGTGCCTTTATCGATACGCCCGAAGTTGAAAATGTTACGGAATTTATCGGCTCGCAACGCGGCTATGCCTCAGCTTTTCCGCTTCCTGAAGTGGAAGATGAAGCCGGTGGCACAAAATTTGATGACAATATGGAAGATAGAGACGAGTTGTTTAAAGAAGCCGCCTATGTTATTGTCAATGCACAGCAAGGTTCGGCGTCATTATTGCAACGCAAGCTCAAATTGGGCTATAACAGAGCAGGACGTATCATAGACCAGTTGGAAGCTGCCGGTATAGTCGGTCCATTTGAAGGCAGTAAAGCCCGTAAAGTCTTGATACCCGACGTCATAGCTTTAGACGAATTTTTTAATAACGAATTATAAAACTTTAAACGATGAAATATCTTATTCTTTTAATCACAATATTTGGCTTGTCAACGACCAATATATCAGCACAAAATGACCCCGCTGCTGAAAAATTGCTCGAAAAAGTAACCCAACAATTAAACAGTTACAAAAACATTTATGCCGAATTTAAATATAGTTTAACCAATAAAAAAGCCGGTGTATCACAACAAACCAAAGGTAATGTTACCATACAAGGCAATAAGTTTCATGCCAGTTATATGGGTATTGAAGATATTTTTGACGGACAAAAACGCTATCAAATTATTCATGAAAATGAAGAAATAAATGTAACGAGTCATAAAGATGAAGATGAGTTTACCCCAAACAAAATATTTAGTTTTTATAAGAAAGGTTACACCAAAAAAATGGACATCAAACAAAATGTCAAAGGGCATATCATTCAATATGTCAAACTGATTCCTAAAAATACCAATTCACCCGAAAAATATATTTTATTGGGCATTGATATGAAAACGCTCAATATTCATAATGCGATTATTATCGAAAAAAACGGCTCGGTTATCAATCTGGATATTACGCGTTTTCAAACCAATAAGGTATTACCGGCAAAACTTTTTCAATTTGATAAAAACAAATATCCCGACTACTACCTAAATGACTTGGATTAGTTTTGAAAATAGTTTACCGCTACATACTAATTAATTTTTTAAAAAAATTCATTCCGAGTTTTGTCATCATATACTTTATATTGGTTTTACAAAGCTTTTGGCTATATTTTGACGAGTTGGCGGGCAAAGGTTTAGGACTATTGACCATTTTCAAATTCTTATTGTATATCTCACCTTTTGTCGTTTTAAATACCATTCCGCTTTCTATTTTGCTGGGGGGCATAATGAGTTTTGGCAGTATGTCCGAAAAATCGGAGTTTACCGCTATGAAATCTATGGGCATATCGCTCAAATCCATGATGAAATCCCTGACTGCAATGATTTTAATACTGGCAATCGGCACTTTTATTTTTGCCAACACCGCCCTACCCTATGGCAATTATAAGTTTAGCAACTTACGACGCAACATCAAAAAGAAAATGCCAAGTGTTGCTATTTCCGAAGGCATTTTTAACGACTTTAAACCGGCAGGGATTAATATTCATGTCAAAAAGAAGTATGGCAAAAACAATAACCGCTTAAAAGACATCATTATTCATCAAAAAGTTAACGGCATTCCCGACAAAGTTATCATTGCCAAAAACGGTTTGTTTAAAAGTGACCCTAACAATCAACTGATTCAGTTGATTTTATACGATGGGGCTTTTTATGAAGATATGACCCGCCAGCAAAAAAAGGCAAGTGATCGCAAAAAATATCCTGCCATGAAAACGGCATTTAAAGAGCATATCATCAATATTGATGTGTCCTCAATAAACAAAGTTGATTTGGACAAAACTAGTATTTCAGCAGCGCATCATATGCTAAATGTCATTGACTTGAAAAAAGAAATTGATACACTCAAAAGAAAAACCGTCAAAACCAAACAAAGCTTTTCGGAAGAACTGTTAAGGAGAAATCAAATTAAAAAACTAAATCCGCAAAATATTGATATACAAAAATATACATCAATTAATAACATTTTAAAAGACACTTCGCTTTATAAAACCAAGGATTTAAGAGACTTGTATAGCAGGGCAGTTCAAAAAGCACAAAATTTAAAACAGTTTACCAAACGTAAAGCCGACTATATCAAAAATCAAACCCACCGTACCAACAAATATATACATAGTTTTTCAGAAAAATTTACCTATCCGATAATGGTAATTATCATGTTTTTGGTAGGCATACCACTTGGTGCCATTATCAAAAAAGGCGGTTTTGGTATTTCCATCGTGTTTGGTATTGTTATATTTGTAACCTATTATATATTAAGCATGCTGGGCAAAAATGCCTCAGAAGAAGGTGCTATCCCCCCCTATCTCGGGGCTTGGTTTGCTGTGGTTGTTCTGCTTCCTTTAGGTATTTACCTAACACATAAAGCTCATAACGATAGTGAATTTGCTCAAATTTCAAACCTCATAGACTTTATCAAACACAAACTCAAAAGCTTACAACAAAAATATAATTGGAAATAAATTATTGGTTTTCTATTTATATACTTTTCATTTTTACGCTTTACTTCATTTTTTTTTAGCCATATAGGACATATAAAGACCTTTAAGTTATTCATTTTAAATTATTAATTCCTCAAATCATCATTTCCTCATTTCCTCAAACCAATATACTATTTTCATAATTCAATCTATTTGCGTATTTTTAAGTCCTAAAAAATAATCAATGAATATAAAATTTAATCGAAACGAAGATTATAACAAGCTCAAATGGGCGGAAGTACAACAAAAATTAGAAAAAATATACTTGGGGGGCGGAAAAAAACGAATTGAAAAAGAGCATGCCAAAGGTAAAATGACTGCACGCGAACGTATTGCCTACCTGCTTGACGACGACAAAGAACAGATAGAAATAGGCGCCTTTGCCGGCTATGATATGTATGCCGAACATGGTGGTTGTCCTGCCGGTGGTGTGGTGGTAAAAATCGGTTATATCAACGGACGACAAGTGATTGTCGTCGCCAATGATGCCACGGTAAAAGCCGGTGCATGGTTCCCGATAACCGGTAAGAAAAATTTGCGCGCACAAGAGATTTCGATTGAAAACAATTTACCAATCATCTATTTAGTTGATTCTGCCGGTATTTATTTGCCTTTACAAGATCAAATATTTGCCGATAAAGAACATTTCGGGCGTATCTTTCGCAACAATGCCGTAATGAGCAGTAAAGGCATTATTCAGATTGCTGCCATTATGGGCAGTTGTGTTGCCGGTGGTGCTTATCTACCAATTATGAGTGATGAGAGCTTAATAGTCGATAAAACCGGTAGTATTTTTCTTGCCGGTAGTTATTTGGTCAAAGCTGCCATAGGCGAAGATATTGACAACGAAACACTTGGTGGTGCCACAACCCAAACCGCTATTTCAGGTGTCGTTGACCACAAAGCCAAAAACGATAAAGATGCACTCAATAAAATCAAAAACATTTTTAATAAAATCGGGGAATTTGAAAAAGCCGGATTTAATCGTACCACCCCAAAAGAACCGGCTAAAAATCCGGAAGAAATTTATGGTATTTTACCGGAATCACGTCAAGAGCCATATGATATGTATGAGATAATAAACAGACTAATCGATGCTGACAGCTTTGACGAATACAAAGCCGATTACGGCAAAACTTTAATTACCGGCTATGCCCGTATTGACGGTTGGGCGGTCGGTATTGTGGCAAATCAGCGTAAAATCGTAAAAAATGCCCGTGGCGAAATGCAATTCGGTGGTGTTATTTATTCCGATTCAGCCGATAAAGCAGCACGTTTCGTCATGAATTGCAATCAGAAAAAAATCCCTTTGGTCTTTTTGCAAGATGTTACCGGATTTATGGTCGGTAGTCGTTCCGAACACGGCGGCATCATTAAAGATGGTGCTAAAATGGTTAGCGCTGTCAGCACATCGGTTGTACCAAAATTTACGGTCGTCATCGGCAATTCGTATGGTGCCGGTAACTATGCCATGAACGGCAAGGCGTATGACCCACGCTTGATGATTGCCTGGCCCACTAGCGAAATTGCCGTAATGAGCGGAGCTGCCGCTTCCAAAGTATTGTTACAAATAGAAGAAGCCAAACTCAAAAAACAAGGCGAAACCATAACACCCGAAAAAGAACAGGCATTACTCGACAAAATTCAAAATGATTACAACCGGCAAATTTCACCTTATTATGCCGCTGCCCGCTTGTGGACCGATGCGATTATCAATCCGTTGGAAACCCGCAAATGGATCAGTATGGGAATAGAAATGGCAAATCACAAACCTATAACCGAACGTTATAATGTTGGAGCTATTCAGACATGAAAATTAGATAAATGTAAAAAGTTGAAAGTTGAAAGTTATTAAAAAAAAAACGAAACTTAGTCATCTTTGAAGCCCAGCAATTCTTCAATATTATTTGATACTTGATAGCGGTAAATTACTTTTTACAAAACTATTAACAAAATTACAAAAATACTACACAAAAATCATTTTTTTCACCGGAATATACCGTAATTTTGCAGCATAAAAATTGACTATGAAAATACTCGTATTAAATTCCGGTAGCTCGTCTTTAAAATTTCAATTATTTGAGATGCCACAGGCAACCGTTTTGGTAAAAGGTTTAGCCGAACGAATCGGAGAAAAAACATCCCGTTTTGTAGCTAATGATTTTGAAGTAAATGAACCAATCGCAACACATAAAGATGCCTTACATTTATTAACTGATTATTTATTAGACAGTAAACAACCAATCCTTAAAGATACTTCTGAAATAGCAGCTGTTGGGCATCGTGTGGTTCATGGTGGTAATACTTTTGTGCAACCAACAGTCATTACCGGTCAAGTCAAAGATAAAATCCGTGAACTGTTCTCATTAGCACCTTTACACAATCCGGCAAATTTAACCGGTATAGAAACTGCAGAAGAAATTTTTAGTAATGCCAAGCAAATTGCCGTTTTTGATACGGCTTTTCACCAAAGCATTCCCATTGAAAATCACAAATATGCCATTCCCAATAATTTTTATGAAGCCGGCATTCGCAAATACGGCTTCCACGGCATCAGCCACCAATATGTTTCTCGTGAAGCCAATAAACTACTGGGACGCAAAGACATCAAACTTATCACCTTGCATTTAGGCAACGGGGCGAGTGCTACTGCTGTTCTTAATGGCAAAAGTTTTGACACGACTATGGGTTTCGGACCTATGAACGGTTTGATTATGGGAACCAGAAGCGGCGATATAGACCAATCCATTATTTTTTATTTATTGGAAAAATTAAATTACAGTTCTGCTGACATTCAAAATATCTTAAATAAACAAAGCGGTATGAAAGCGCTGGCAGGTAGCAATGATTTACGAGATATTGAAACCGCTGCTAATCAAGGTGATAAACGCGCACAGTTAGCACTTATAATGTATGCCGGTACTATCAAAAAATATATAGGCAATTTTACCGCTCAAATGAATGGTTTAGATGCGCTAATTTTTACCGCAGGTATCGGTGAAAATTCTGATGTAGTCCGTGATTTAGCAACTAAAAATTTAAGTTTTCTCGGTATTGAAATCGACCCAAATAAAAACAAAAATCCTAAAAAATATCAAGGCGACATTACCGGTAAAAACTCAAAAGTTAAGATTTTTATCATTCCAACTAATGAAGAAAAAGAAATTGCCTCACAAGTTTATCAATTGATATATTAAAAATTTTTTAATAGCTAGTAACAAGTATCAAGTATTTAGCTCTTTCCAAAGCAGGTCTTTTAACGTGTTAAGATTCTTGCCGGTATAAGAGGATATAAATATATGAGGAATATCTTCAGGTAAATCCTTTTCTATTTCAGCTTCTAATTCATCATCGAGTAAATCGGATTTAGATATAGCTAAAATTCTTTTTTTATCAAGCAGTTCGGGATTATATTTTTTAAGCTCGTTTAAAAGTATTTCATATTCCTTTTTAATATCATCTGCGTCGGCAGGCACTAAAAAAAGTAGATTGGAGTTACGTTCAATATGCCTTAAAAAATAATGCCCCAATCCTTTACCTTCAGATGCTCCTTCAATAATACCGGGAATATCAGCCATCACAAACGAGCGTCCGTCTCGATAAGAAACAATTCCTAAATTGGGTTTTAATGTTGTAAAAGGATAATCAGCAATTTTTGGTTTAGCAGCAGTCAGTTTACTTAATAGCGTTGATTTTCCGGCATTGGGAAAGCCTACCAAACCCACATCAGCCAATAGTTTAAGTTCCAATGTTAAATTACGTTCTACACCGGGCAATCCGGATTGAGCATAACGCGGGGTTTGATTCGTAGCAGACTTAAAATGCCAGTTACCTTTACCACCCTTACCCCCTTCAGCAACAATAATTTCTTGACCATCTTCGGTTATTTCACCAACCACATCACCGGTGTCAGTATCTTTGATAACTGTTCCTAGCGGTACCTCGATATAGATATCACCACCATCTTTTCCGGTTGAACGTTGCCTACTACCATCACCACCTTTTTCGGCTTTAAAATGCTGCTTAAATTTTAAATGGAAAAGTGTCCAAAAGTCCTTGTTGCCTTTAATAATAATATGACCACCGCGTCCCCCATCTCCTCCATCGGGTCCTCCTTTTGGAATATATTTCTCACGTCTGAGATGTGCAGAACCTTTTCCACCGTGACCTGATTTGACGTGAATTTTTATATAATCGGTAAAATTACCTTCTGTCATATATATTTAATTAATAACAGATTATGTTCTATCTCGTAATTTGATTTTACTTATTACATCTAACAAACGTTGGTTAACTTCCTCAATACTCCCCACTCCATCCACTTCATAATATTTTCCTTGATTTTGGTAATATTCCTTGACCGGTTCTGTTTTTGTGTGGTATTGTTGTAATCTATATTTGATAGTTTCCTCATTATCATCAGAACGTCCACTGGTTTTACCGCGTTCCAAAAGTCTATTAACCAAAAGTTCTTCAGGAACATCTAATGCAATTAATGCGTCAATTATTAAATCTTTTTCCGACATCAATTTATCTAAAAATTCAGCTTGTTTTACCGTTCGTGGAAAGCCATCGAAAATTAAACCTTTGACTTCAGGATCAGAAATAATTTCTTTAATCATATCTATGGTAATCTCATCAGGAACTAAATCACCTCTTTGAATGAATTCTTTAGCTTTAATCCCTAATGGAGTTTCGTTTTTTATATGGTTTCTAAACATATCGCCGGTGGCAATATAGGTTAAACCCAATTTATCTTTGATAATTTTTGCTTGAGTGCCTTTACCTGCACCCGGAGGACCAAATAGTATGAAATCAATCATTTTTTCTTTTTTTAATCTGTATATTTCCGGTAAATTTCTTCCTAGTTCGTCATAATCTAAACCATAGCCGACAATAAAAACATTTGGTATTTCAATACCAATAAAATCCAACGGAATGTCTTTCTTATAAGCATTCGGTTTATAAAATAAGGTAGCAATTTTTAAATCAGCCGGCTGTTTTTTAGCCAATTCAGACATAATTTTTTCCAAAGTGTTGCCTGTATCAACTATATCTTCCAAAACCACTACTCGTTTACCTTTAATTAAATCGGCTTCAATATCAACCAAAATATTAACATTGCCTGATGAATATGTGCCTTCATATGATTTTAATCTGTAAAATTCGAATACAGCCTCCTTTGTATATTGTTTAGCCAAATCAGCAGCAAAAATAAATGAGCCTTTTAGCACTACAATGAATACAATAGAGTCACTGCCGGCATATTCTTCTATTTTCTTAGCCAGATTTGATACAGCTTGAGCAATAGTATTTTTATCAATATAAGGCTCAAAGATTTTATCGTGAAGTTGAATTCTTTTCATCATTATTTTTGCAAAGCGCAAAATTAAGCTTTTCTTTAGAAAGAATCAAAATTATTTTATTTTAATAGTTTAAAAAAAATGTATTATTTTTACAATCATTTTTATTTTTTTAATTTAATTTATCCATATTATGAAAAATACTATTAGCTTTATCATTATTTTTTTGTTAAGTTTCAACTTACAGTCGCAACAAAAAAACTATCCTAAAATATGGCAGGCTTTGTTAAAAAATAATCGCAAAGAAGCTGTTAATCTGGCAAAAAAAATCAAGCCTTCCAAAACCGATATTGAAGGTCTTGTTCTTAAAGAAATAACTCATATAGAAAATGGAGGTTTTAGTAATACCAATTCTTTTTTAGAAGAACTAATAAAACGTAACGAATTTGAATATTATTTGTATGCTCTACTTAATCAAGCATATGTTTTAGGAGACGTTAAAAATGATGATTTTAACAAATATTTTACTCAACGGACAAAATTTTTAGCCAAGCAGAAAATTGATTTTAAGGATTTAAAAGACATTATTCTTTACCGAAATTATGAAACTGCTAAAATCTTGAAAGAACCTGATTTTCTTGAATATACGAAAAATATTAACTCCATTACCGATTGGCAATATTGCGGCACTTTTGAAAACTTGAACAAAAGTGGTATTAATACAGTTTATGAACCCGAAAAATCAGCATATAGCAAATCAGGGTATAATGCCA
>JALWLE010000113.1 GCA_026996605.1 Flavobacteriales bacterium | reverse complement strand
GCTTTTAATTATGAATTGGATAACGATTTTAAATCCAATATTCGCCCATATTTTAAGTTATGGAAAGAAAAAACGAATATTAGGATGGAAAATTATGCGCCCGCCATTCGAAATTTACAATTTCTTGCCCGTCAAAAACAAACTCCGCAAGAGGTCAAGTCAGAAGCTTATGCCTATGCCGGACAAGCTTTAATCAATATGGATAGTTTACGTTTAGCGGTTGAAAGCTTGCAAAAAGCAGCCGAACTATCAAAAAACAAAGAAAACAAAGCCCGATATAAATTTATTGCAGCTCAATTATTAGATAAAATTAAATTACGTGATTCTGCAGTTTCTCTTTTAAAACAAATAGAAGAACAAAAAAGACCTCGAAAATATAGAATACAAGCTGAGTTATATCGCTATCATTTGTCTTTGGATAAAACAGAGCAGCATCCTGAAATGCTTAAATCACTTTACACCAAGCTTAAACGCTACGAATTTCATAAATTTTATCCGTATATCAATTACGAAATAGGTGAAATTTTTCATTTTGAAGACAGTTTAAAACTAGCCGTTGAATATTATACCAAGGCTGCTCGTTCACAAGATAAAATATTGAAAGAAAAAGCATATGAGCAAATGTCAAATATTGGGTTTCAAAAGAAAGATTATTTGATGGCAGGGGTGTATTTAGACAGTTTGTTACAAGTTATGCCCAAAGAAACTTTAAAATATCTCAAGACCCGGCATAAACGTAATAATATTGATGACATCATCGTGCTTGAAAAACTGATTAAGCGCAATGATAGCATTATGACATTGGTGCGCGCCGATAGTTTGACACGGGTTAAGTTAATTAAAGATTATATTAATAAATTGCGTGAAAAAGAAGCTGAAGAAATGCAAAAACAAGCTTCAAAAACTGATTTTTCGCAAGTTAAGCCCAAATACACGAGTTTTTATTTTTATAATAATTCGTTGGTTGAAAAAGGGAAGGCTTATTTTGAAAAAACTTGGGGCAATATGAGTTTAGCAGATATGTGGCGTTTGAAAAATAAAATGAGTATGGACAATGAAGAAGTTACGGACGATGAAGATACGGCAACCACCGAAGAGGATACCAATCAAAAAGACGCAAATGTACCGGACAAATACAAAGTCAGTTTTTATTATAAACAAATACCCGTAGAACCAAAAAAAATAGACAGCATTCTTGGCGATTTAAATTATGCACACTACCAAGTGGGCATGATTTATTACGAAAAATTTAAAGAATTGGAAAAAGCTAAAGAAAATTTGGAAACCATGTTAGCTTCCAATCCCAAACCGGAACTGATACCCCCTGCAAAATACAATCTGTACAAAGTTTATAAAGATATGGGCAAAGACTTGTTGGCGGAGCATTTGGCGCAAGAAATCGTACAGAAGTATCCGGAAAGTATCTATGCCGAGTTGATTCGACATCCGGATAAGATATCCGAACGTTCTAATAAAGCCTTTCAACAGGCATATGAAAAACTGTACCGTTTTTACACAGCTCAAAAATATGATAGTTTACTACAAGCATCAGATTCTTTATTACTAAAATTCAGTTTTCATCCTGAGCTTGGTAAAATTGAATTATTGCGTTCTACTGCAATAGCGCGAAGTAAAGGTTTGGCTGCATATGAAAAAGCTTTGCAAAATATTATTTTAAAATACCCTAAAAGTCCGTATGAAGTAGAGGCAAAGAAACGTATGGAACTGGTCGATAAATATAAGAAAAAGGTTTACACCAATGCAAAATCGGATTCTTATAAATTAGTTATTCCGTATAACATTTTCAGTCAAGAGGTTGATAGTTTTATTGATTGTATAGAAAAAGTTATCGTTGAGAACAAAAGCACACATTTACACATTTCAAAAGATCCGTTTACAGCCAATCAATCATTTGTAGTTGTACATAATTTTTTAAGTTCGCAATCAGCTGAATATTTAGCCGATTTGCTCCAAAAAAGTGCTTGCACGGTTAGTGATTATTTTGTAATTTCGTCCGACAATTACAAAACGCTTCAACTCACAAAAAAATTAGATGAGTATAGAACATTTCTTAATAAAAATATTGAAAAATAAACACAAACAAACAAATATACATAAATAGCCTAGAATTATGTTTGCAGAAAAGAAAAAAAATATGACAGAGTTTTCCAAATTACCTAATCATATTGGAGTAACTACTAAAATAAAAGGAGATATAACATCGCAAGAAGATTTTAGAATAGACGGACATTTTGAAGGAAATCTTACTACTACAGCCAAAATAGTGTTAGGAGAAAAAGGGGTTTTAGACGGAAATATCAAGTGCGGTAATGCCGAAATTTTAGGAAAGGTATCAGGCGATTTAGTTGTAGAAAATCTTTTGAGTATCAAGTCAACTGCCAGCATTGATGGTAATGTAGTTATCGGTAAGTTAGCTATAGAAGCCGGTGCAGTTTTTAATGCAACCTGTCAAATGAAATCCGGTCAAACCCAAAAAAATGCAACTGCCAAAACCAAATAATCTACGTAAATTTTTACAATTTACTTCCATTCCGCTCGAAATGTTTATAATCATTTTTGGTGGCTATAAATTAGGTGATTGGTTAGATATAAAATATTCGAATGATCAAGACCTTTATTTGATTATTTCTACACTATCGGCTGTTTTTGTTGCTATGTTTTATGTTATGTGGCGTGTTAAAAAAATACTGAAATGAATCGAATACCTGTTTTTCCATACTTGTTAAACATAGTGGCTTTTATCATTATTTACTTTTTGAATCAGGGATTTATTGAGATTTTTTGTGTTAAAAAAACGACTTTTGTTTGGCAATTCTACTATTTTATATCCGGTGTGTCTGCATTAATGTTAATAAGTTTGATATTAGTACACCACTTACATAATAAATATACAGGTTATACTTTTTTAGCTTGGGCCATGATAAAATTAATGCTGGTAATGGGCTATTTTCTGATTTTTGTATTTCAGCCCGGTATCGCTCTAAGTCATAATATTTTATACACTATTGTTAGTTTATATTTTTCTTATTTAATATATGAGGTATTATTTGCTGTTTTATTGATGAAAAAGTCTTAATAATTATTCTTTTTTTTTACAAGTTTAAAAAAAAATAAATGATAATAGCTATAATGCCATCATAAAAAACCGAGATAAAGACATATATTACTATTATCAGTTTTTATATAATATTTTATCAAAAAATAAAATATAATTTACTGAAAAATTTATCGATTAGAAAGAAGCTATTGAAATGAAATTAAAAACCACTTATTATTGTCAAAATTGCGGAGCGCAGTATTCCAAATGGATGGGACAATGTACAGCTTGTAAACAATGGAATACAATTGTAGAAGAAGTGGTGTCAAAAAAAGAAGCTAAATCGAACTTTAAGTCAGGCAAAAACAAACCTGTAAAACTATCTGAAATTGATACTACAGCTGAAAACCGAATTCCGACACAAAATGAAGAACTCGACCGTGTATTAGGTGGAGGGGTAGTGCCGGGAAGTATTATTTTGTTGGGTGGAGACCCCGGCATTGGTAAATCTACTTTGATGTTGCAAATAGCTTTGGGTTTACCGTTAAAAACACTTTACATTTCCGGTGAAGAAAGTCCTAAACAAATACGAATGCGTGCAGATCGTATTGGTATAGATAGTGGATTAATGAGCTTGTTGTTTGAAACCAATGTACAAAAAATTTTACATACTTTGTATGATGAACAGCCGGAAATCATCATTATAGATTCCATTCAAACCTTACATACCGACTTTATCGAATCCTCTGCCGGCAGCGTTTCGCAAATACGTGAATCAGCAGCTGAGATTATCAAATATGCCAAACAGACGAATACACCGGTTTTTATTATCGGTCATATCAATAAAGAAGGACAAATAGCCGGACCTAAAATATTGGAACATATGGTTGATACGGTTTTGCAGTTTGAAGGTGATCGTAACCATTTATTTCGCATACTTCGTGCGCAAAAAAACCGTTTTGGAGCTACCCACGAAATAGGGATATTTGAAATGTTTGCCAAGGGCTTGCGCGAAATTAAAAATCCTTCCAAGTTGCTGTTGAGTTCACATGATACCGCCTTGAGTGGTACGGCTATTGCTGTGGCTATGGAAGGTATTCGTCCGCTGTTAGTCGAAGTGCAAGCGCTTGTTAGTCCGGCTGTGTACGGTACGCCACAACGTACCACTACCGGCTATGATATCAAACGACTGCATATGATTTTGGCAGTATTAGAAAAGCGTATGGGCATAAAACTTTCAGGTAAAGACGTCTTTTTGAACATTACCGGTGGTATTCGTATTGACGACCCTGCCATTGATTTAGCTGTAGCAGCAGCCATTTTATCGTCTAACAATGATGTGGCAGTTTCCGCTCAATGGGCATTCATCGGCGAACTGGGTTTAACCGGAGAAGTTCGTCCCGTAACCCGCATAGAACAACGTCTCTCAGAAGCCGGAAAATTGGGATTTGAACGGGTATTTATATCTAAACATAATAAAATTAATCCAAAAAACTATAAGGTGGAGATCAACGGTATAGGCGAAGCTAAAGATTTGAGTTATTTAGTAAGCTAAGCTTGGGTTAATTCTTTAAACAATTGTTCCAAATTTTTATTTTTTTGACGCATTTGCAATATTTTAAGCCCTTGCGTATTGGCAAAGTCAAAAATAGCCGGACGCATATCATCTTGGGTTTCAAATGCCAGACACCAGATATGCTCATAGATATTTTCGGCTGCGGATATATGTGGCAATTTGTCTAAAAATTCGCGTTCAATCCGGATATCAAATTCTACCTCAATAATCTGTTGTTGACCGGCTTGAAGTGTTTTAAGAGATTCGTCAGCCATGATTTTTCCTTGATTGATTATCAACACTCGGTCTGCCAAATGTTCTATTTCTTGCATAATGTGTGAGGACAAAATCAGGGTTTTATTCCGTCCTAAATCTTTAATTAATTGTCTGATTTCAACCAATTGATTCGGGTCTAAACCTGTAGTTGGTTCATCAAGTATTAAAATATCGGGGTCATGGATTAAAGCAGCAGCCAGTCCTACCCGTTGGCGGTACCCCTTTGAGAGTTGTCCGATTTTTTTATGAGCTTCGGGGGTTAAGCCGGTATCGAGAATAACTTGATCAATACGAGATGTTTTGGTTTTGTAAATAGAAGCAACGAAAGCCAAATACTCGCGCACATACATATCTAAATATAGCGGATTATGTTCGGGTAAATACCCGATATGTTTTTTAACAGTTAAAGAATTTTTAGATACATCCATGCCCATAACCGATGCACTACCCTTATCGGCTTTGATAAAACCGGTAATGATTTTCATCAAAGTAGATTTTCCGGCACCGTTGGGTCCCAACAAGCCGACAATTTCCCCCTTCCCTATTTGAAAAGAAACATCATTTAATACTTTTTGATTACCATAAGATTTATGAATATTTTTGAGTTCAATTCGCTTCATTTTTCTTAAATGTTTTATAAATTAATCCGGCCAAAAATTGTGCTGACATAAAGGCAATAACATTGTACAAAACCGATAGCCACGAAAAATCCGTATGAAAATGGACTTTATTATAAATTCGCAATAAAATGATAAATAAGACAGGAATGTGAATTGCCAGCATCCAATCTCGAGACTTAAACCGACTTTTTACACGCCAAAAACCGAAAGGAAAAGCTAAGAAAAATACTATAACTGCAAAAGTCAAATTGTCCATGTATTTTTTTTGCAAATCTAAGCCAAATATTATAATTTTGAGAGAACAATTTAAAATTTATGCTCAACCAAGCTCGTTTATCGCAGTTTTTATTTCTCGATGTTGAAACCGTTCCCGAAATCTATCGATTTGAAGATTTAGACGAAATTAAAAAAAAATTATTTGAAAAAAAGGTCAAATATCGACTCAATGATGATACAACAATCGAAGATGTGTATGAACAAGCAGGTATCTGGGCAGAGTTTGGTAAAATTATTGTGATTTCCGTTGGATTTTTTGTCAAAGACGACGGCAGTGAATTTCGCATCAAATCTTTTACTTCGGATAATGAAGCTAAGTTATTGCAAGATTTTGCGGATTTGCTCAATACTAAATATTTTCAACGCAAAGATTTGAGGCTCTGCGCTCATAACGGTAAGGAGTTTGACTTTCCATACATTGCCCGCCGGATGATTATCAATCGGATTCCACTGCCAAAACAATTGGCGGTTTACGGCAAAAAACCTTGGGAAACATCTTTTTGTGATACCATGGAGTTGTGGCGTTTTGGCGACTACAAACACTATACATCACTTGAATTATTGACTCATATTTTGGGAATACCTTCACCCAAACAAGATATTGAAGGTAAAGATGTCGCTAGGGTTTATTACGAAGACAAAGATTTGGAACGCATTAAAAATTATTGTGAAAACGATGTTATAGCTATTGCACAAGTGCTATTGCGATATATGGGAAAGAAGCTGTTAAAGACAGAACAAATAGTAAGAAGTTGAAGAACACTTAGAGTTTAACACGATTGGTATTGACACAACAATAGGCTTTTGTGTTTCATTAACTTTAATTTTTAGCCACAACTTTAACTTCCTTAACCAAAGTAAGTAAACAATATAAAATAATATACCTGTAAAAAAAATTAAAGAGTTTTAGTAGTATAGATATATTCTGCTACTGCTTTGATTTGTTCATCTTTAAACGGCATTTTAGGCATATCTGAGAAATTGTCAATACCGTCTCTGTAGATAGCATTCTTTTTGTCCGGATTTTTCACAAATGCCATTACGGCTTTTATAAAAGCATCTTTAGTATTGAACTTTTCTAAATATTTTGCTTTTATTTTGTTCATATCAGGTGCGATTAGCTCTTCGGCATTATGACAAAAGCCACATTGATTTTTATAAAAAGTTTCACCGGAAACTTGATAATTTTTTAATAAAATGTAGTTGTGTGATTTGGGTTTAATGTTCATTTGGTTATTCATGCCGTTAAACCAAGAAAAATACATCACCATAGCAATGCTGATTAATTTTAAATTCATCATAGCTAAATATTTGCGTTAATAATATTGTTTGTGTTATATTAACCATATAGGTACTAATGCAAATTTAATAAAAACATTTAACTAAAATTCATTTTCACAATATTTTAACATTATGAAATAAAAGTTTTTAATTAAAAAATAACAAAAAGATATTTACCTAATGATTAATTCTGTTCGACGATTTTGAGCATGCTCTGCCTCTGTACATGGCACGCCGTCTTTACACCGGTTTAATAAATTAGATTCGCCATATCCTTTAGTTGTAATTCTTTTATAAGATATACCATGCTTTATTAGGTATTGTTTGATGGCATTGGCACGTTTAATTGATAATTTCAAGTTGTGTTGTGCAGTTCCACGCGAATCTGTATGGTTTCTTATTTCTATATTTATTTTCGGGTTTGTCTTAAGAAAATGTACCAAATTATCCAATTGTTTTGCCATAGCCGGATGAATGTTGGTTTTGGCGTATTCAAAGTCTATAGCTTTTAAGTTTAATATTTTACAAATATCTACTCCTTTTTGTAGTTTTATTTTTGCTTCTATTGTCTTGGGTTTATAAGTTGATGATTCTATTTTAATAGTATCAGTTGTTTTAGGTTTAAAGTCTTTAGGAATTTTAATTGAATCATAAATATAAGTAACCACTCTTTGTATTTTTAAAGCATCATAAAACATGCCTGAAGGCATAACTTTATATTTTTTTAAATTTTTTTTAATTAATCTGTTATCAACATTAGGGTTTAAAACAAAAGCAGTCATATGCTTAACAAAATCTTCTTTTTTAGGATATTTGGTAATATAAACTGCTTTAATTTCATTCATTGAAGGAGCAATTATCGAAACTTTATTGTGACAAAAACCACATTGCTTATTAAAGTATTGTCGTGGATTGAAAAACACAGCGTCGTTTTGTTTTTTAGAGATTTGACTCATGGTGACGCTTGTCTTAATTGGTATAGTTGCAGTAGTTAATAATAATATAAGCCATAGGCTTATAAAACGAAATAGAGCATTGGAATTCATAATAACAGGGTTAGGTTAACTATGCAAATATAAAAAAATTATATATAAATCGTATTTTTAAAAAAAATAATTTATTTTTATTATAATTTTAATTGTTTCTTGATTAAATCCGCAACTCTAAAACTATTAGCATATATGGTCCATGTATAAGTTACACTTCCGCCTGTAGGCATAAAACTGCCATCGGTAATAAACAAGTTATCGACTTCATGGGCTTGACATTGCGCATTTAATACAGAAGTTTTCGGGTCGGTTCCAAACCGGCAACCACCGGCTTGTAAATTATTGGGTGGAGCACCGCTAATACTTGCATAAATATTATGCGCACCCATTTTTGATAATATTTGTTTGGATTTATCGGCAATGATTTCTGCTACTTTTAAATCGTGCGGGTGGTTACCGATACGAATTTTTGCCACAGGATCGCCCCATTTGTCTTTAACTTTATTAGATAAACCGACAAAACAGTTATCTGTTGGTAGCCAATCGACAAAAATTTCAAATTTAAGTTTACGTATATTGGTAAAATAGTTGTGTAAATGTTGTTTTAATGGCTTCCCCCATCGCAAATGACCTTCATCATCCCACTTTTCTCTGATGGCTTTTGAAACCGGATTGGCATGTTCAAACAAAAAATCTACGGTACCGCCTTTCATTTTTTGTCCGGTTTCAGGGTTGGTTAACTCATAAAAAGCTTGAATGGTTCTATTGACAAACACGCCGGGTTTTGCAAGTTGTTTTGCCAATTTTGGGTCTAATTCATCATAATAAAAATCACCGGCACCAACACCGCCACCCGAAAAAATTAAGTTTTTACCGACTTGACCGTTATTATTTGCCAAGCCATTCGGGAATTCCTTATTTTTACTCATCAACAGTAGGCGGGAGGTTTCAACGGCTTGTGCCGCTACAACAAATATTTTGGCACGAATAGACTGTTTTTGACCATCGGCATTGTAATACCAAGCGCGTTGTAGTTGAAATTTGCCATTGGTTTCGAGATGATAAACTTTGGCGTTGGGGATCACGGAACAATTACCGGTTTTTAAAGCGTCATGTATTAAAGCTACACGCGAACTACCTTTGGCATCGGACGAACAGCCGTAACTACCACAAAAATTGGAATAGTAACATGCCTTTCTGTCATCTTTTTTTTGCGATAAAATGGCTCTTGGTAAGGGTATGGTTTGGATATTGAGTTGTGCTGCGGCTTGGTCAATCCAAGACGATACAATATTTTCAGCCAAGGGCGGATAAGGATAATCGGGTGTGGAACGCGGAGACATAAATTTATGTGGCACTACTTTACCCGATATACCAACTAAGCGCTCTACTTTTTCATAATAAGGTTCCAAATCGTCATAAGTAATGGGCCAGTCGGCGATATTGGCGCCTGGAATTTCGCCATAAGTTGATAATAGTTTGAAATCGACAGGTTTGAGCCGTGAAAAATAACCGCTCATAAAATTTGTTGAACCGCCGACACAATTACCGTTCCAAAAATCACGTCCGGTTTCGTAGGTAGATTTTGCTTCCCATTCGCCTTGGTCATTTAGGTCTTCAATAACTTGTGGTTCGTCTTTCAAATTAGGTGTATAAACACTGCGTCTGGTAGCCACCATCTCGTCTTTACTAAAATCTTTAGTGCGGTACCAAGGACCTTTTTCCAAAACGATAACTTTGTAGCCGGCTTTAGACAATTCGTATATCACCGGACCGGCACCGGCGCCGCTTCCTATTACGCAAACATCGTATGTATCGTTTATTGACATCTTATTATAATTGATTCAAATGAGTAATAATGACTTGTTCTTTTTTCCGGCTTAAAATCTCCGGATAGGCAATTTCTGATTTTGGGCGCGGTTGTCCGGGTTGGTGGTGTAACCAATACCAACCTACTTCACCGGTATTGATTTGATATAAAGGGTCTAACAATAAAGATTCAAAGGTTAAAGTCAGTAATTTAGACAACCAAGATTCTCCCCAAGATGTTTTTAAAATATTTTGTAATATTTCATTTTGTTGTGTCTCATTTAAAGACAAAAATCCGGTTTTGAATGTTTCTTGTGCGGTTTCGTTTAACCACTGAATGCCGTTGATAACATTTTTTTGTTCATCGGGGTCGATGAGCGGGTCGGTTAAATAACTATTGATATGAAATTCAGCATTTATTTGTTCGATACCGGGGCTACTATTTGATGCGGGAAACAATAAATTTAAAATTTGATGTAAAATTTTTTGTTGATTCTCCGGTAATATGCCTTGAAAAACCGGTTGCTTACAGCTTTGCCAAAAAGGAATTTGTACCAAAACAGCTGTTGCCCCGATGCCTTTTATAAATTGTCTTCTTTTGGTAAGCAAATATTTCATAACTACAATATTACTAAAAAACCACCTGCAAAATGTAGGTGGTTTATAAATTTATTAAAAAAGGATTTTATCTATTTACCGCATTTGCCGTTTCCACACTTACCTTCGCCGCATTTGCCGTTTCCACATTTGCCGGATTTTTTCATAGATGCCTTAAAAGTTTTGAATTCTTCTTTTGAAGCAAAACCATCTTTGTCAGTATCTATTTTGATAAACATTTCGCTATGTCCGTTTACAAATTCGTCAGCATCGACACCGCCATCCTTGTTGGCATCAAATTTATCGGCTTTTCCACATTCATCTTTGTCTAACTTTCCGTCTTTATTTTTGTCTTTGTTTATAAACTCTTCTTTACTGTGATTTACAAATTCTTCTTTACTTATTTTTCCATCTTTATCAAGATCAAGTTGAGAGTATTTATCTACTTTTTCAGTAAATTCACTTTTTTCGGCTTTTTCTTCTTCTTTAGCAGCTTCTTTTTCGGCAGCCGGTTCTTTTTCAATATTTTGCTCGGTTGAAGCTTCTTTTTTGGCATTATCATCACCGCAAGATGATAAGAATACAAATCCTGTTAATAGGAAAGCTAAAAAGGCAATTTTAGTTAAGTTTAATTTTTTCATAATTCTAAAATTTAAATTTAATTGTTTTAATAATTTATAACGATTCAAATTTAATTTAATTTTTTATACAATCGATATTTTTATATAAAATTTTATTATAATTGATATAAAAAAAAAGTAATTTGTTGATTATCAGTTAGTTTATTGC
>JALWLE010000112.1 GCA_026996605.1 Flavobacteriales bacterium | reverse complement strand
TAATACTTCCGGATTTTCAATCTTTAATTTTTGCATATCATCAGTTTATGCAAAAATAATAAATTTATCATAAACCGCAATTATTTGTGTCGTTTATTATATAATAAACGTCATATGTTAATGCGGTAATATGTCTCCGTCTTTAGTATTCTTATTTTTATTCCAATAGTTAACCCGAAAAATTCATAGATTTCTTTGAAAAGTGGGTGTAATTTATTATTTTTAAAGCAGTTAACGCACAAATATAATAAAATATACACACCCACTTATGAGTTATAAAAATACAGTATTTCAGCGACAAAATAAAGAGTTTAAGGTAAATTTTTCATCAGAGGAAATTAGTTCCGACACTTCTATTATTTTATTGGAAAAAATAGAACGTAAACACAAGATAATAAGAGACATAAGTTCATTAATTCCTGATTATCGCAACCCCTTTTTTATAACACATAGTTATGAAAAGATGCTTAAACAAAGAGTTTTTCTTTTAATGCAAGGTTATGAAGATGCCAATGATGCCGGATATTTAAAACATGATCCTGTATTAGAAACAGTCTTAGATGGCAAGATTGTTTCACAACCAACTATTTCAAGATTTGAAAATCAGATAAATAAGCACACTATTTTTGATATTTTAAATTTCTGGGTAGATAGATATGTTGAAAGTTTAAGAGGTAGAGATGAAGTAGTTATAGATATCGATGCAACAGATGATCCAACCTATGGTAATCAACAATTAAGTATGTTTAACGGCTACTATGGACAATTTATGTATAATGAATTATTTTTCCACGATGGGCAGACCGGACAAATTATCTTACCTGTCTTGCGTCCGGGAAACAGCCATTCAAACAAATGGTATGTATCTATATTAAAGCGCATCATTCTTAAAATACGAAAGAGATATCCTGATATTAAAATAATAATTAGAGCCGATAGTGGTTTTAGCAATGCACCATTTTATAAATTAGCAGATGATTATAAACTGCTTTATGCCATAGGTCTATCAACCAATGAAATATTAAAAAAAAGAGTAAAAAGAGCTGAAAATGCAGTGAGGTTTTTATACCAGCAATATGGAAAGAAACATCAACATTTTATATCGTTCAAATATAAAGCAAAAAGTTGGCACAAAGAGCAACAATGTTATTCAAAAATTGAGAGTACCGGTAAAGGAATGAATGTCCGCCACTTGATAAGCAATTTTCCCAAACAAAAAGCAAGAGATATATATTTTGGTTTTTATGTTAAACGGGGCGAGACAAGTGAAAACAGAATAAAGGAAGTAAAAAACATGTGTTTTTCAGATAGATTATCCAATCATAATTTTTGGGCAAATTTTTCTCGTTTATTAATCAGTAGTATTGCTTATGAAATGTTTCTTATATTAAAAGGAATGATAAAGGAAACAAAATTCACAAAAGCACATAAATGGCAGATTGATAATATCAGGCTTTATTTATTAAAAGTTGGCGGAACAATCAAAAAAACAGTGAAACGAATATATTTTCAGTTCTCAAAAGCATTTGCACATAAAAAATTATTTGAACAACTCATATTTCGGTAAGTGGCTAAAATACAGGGCGTTATCTATACAAGCAGGGAAAAGTATGTCCAATTTGAAAATTTGTAAATTATGCTTTACAAAAAACTTTAATATCAAGTCCTGAAAATCTAAATTTTATAAGTTGATAAAGTTTATTGAGTCTAAATTTTACTCAAAAAATTATTTTACGTGAAAATTATTTTCCTATGAATAATGTGGGTTAAACGTCTTTGTTGAGCTTTTAAATCATAAGCAGCAGGGTTTGCACAAGCAGCCTTTAAGTCTCTGTGCATCCTTTCGTACCTACCGTTTTGTTCCGGATGTGCCGGGTCTGAAAAACCGATGTAATACCAAGCTCTATAAACCAATAAGATAATTGTTTAAAGCGTTGAATAGCCAGAACAGAGCCAAAAGAGATACCATTGTCTATATGTATTTGTAGGAATACCGAACTTTCTAAAAACCCTTGAGAACTCGGTTTTTGTTGCTTTTAAAGTTTCCTTGTAATGACCTTTTGCCGTAAATAAAAATCTGCTTTTTGAGTCAGCAATAGTAAGTGGATGAC
Organism: Flavobacteriales bacterium; assembly: GCA_026996605.1. Classification (GTDB taxonomy): domain Bacteria; phylum Bacteroidota; class Bacteroidia; order Flavobacteriales; family Flavobacteriaceae; genus WGBX01. The sequence goes on along the minus strand of JALWLE010000112.1, from coordinate 589 downwards.
AATAGATTTTACTCCCCATGGTACGATAAATCATAGATTTATATAAACTTGTCCTTTTGAAATTTTTTCAATTCTAAATTGGTGAAAACCTGATTTAAGGTGCTCAGGCAAAATTATATTATCTGCGTTCATCAAAGCCTGCTCACCGTTCTTGCTTTCAAAAATGCGGTAAGTATAAATATTGCCTGATTTATGTTTTTTCTGTGCAGTTTTCAGGTATTTGAAAGCGTAGCTTTCACCCTCCCTGAAAAAAGGATGCGGTGGTTCAATAAATATTTGTCCTAAGCAGTTGATTTTATCTACCTTGCAAAGGTACTCCTTCCCTATTTTTAATTGATAAGCTTTATAATACGCTGTGGGTATTAAATGTTTATCCCCAAAAGGGTCAACAATTACATAATACTCCTGATTATCAGGTAAAAAAATCTTTTTCCGGAAATAAAAAAGGTAGTGCTTAGCTTGTTCCAACGGTAATTTTTTTCGATATTTATATACTTTTTTCAATATTTTCTAAATAAGATTTTTGAGATAATTGAAATATTTATCATTTTTAGCCCATGATAAAAAAATACGGCATATTATTGATATT
>JALWLE010000111.1 GCA_026996605.1 Flavobacteriales bacterium | reverse complement strand
AATCAAAACCGTATTGATACGCATCGACATTTTTAAACACTTTGGGGGGCTTTGGCGGTGCGCCGCAGCTTCCTACCGATGATGTTAGCGCCGGTGTTAATACAGGCGTGATGTAGTCTTGAAAATAGGAATAAAAGATGCTACCACCCGCTTGGAATTTTGTCCATTTTCGTTGAACGGATACTTCCGCTTGATTATTGATTTCCGGTTTCAAATTAGGATTCCCAATATATTCCCTGCTATCGCGTCCTACGATAAAGCGATAAATATAGCGTTCCAGCATTGACGGTGTTCGCGTACCGCGACCAATAGCCAACTGTAATTGGTAATTGTCTTTTTTATATTTCACAGATACATTACCGCCTACCGTTATATCGGTTTTTTGACCTTGTTTACCATAAATATCCACAAAGCCTTGCGCCGGATCTTTGGCTTCCGAAACTACATAATCGGTTCGTAAACCGGCTGTAACATAATAATGCTCTGACAATTTATGATTGGCTTCTGCAAAAACACCAAAATCATTGATATAAGCATCTTGCCAAACTTTCATCTTTTTAATCATCGGCGGATCTAAGGGGACACCGGTATTCGGATTATTATTAACGATGACCGTTTTGGTACCATCACGTTTGATGATGTCGGCATCCAATCCGGTATAAATCAACCATTCCTTTTTCGGCGTTAATGCCACTTCCAGTTTACCACCCATGGTATTGGAAGTAACCGGTGTTCGGGCATCAAATGCCGGATAGTTAGGACGTGGTGTTTTCATCCCGTAGCCATTGGTCATCAAATGGTCCACGTAGGAATAATAAGATTTGAATTGTACATATTTAACTTTCTCTGACAACTTTTTAATCTTATAATCCAGCCCCAATAGATAACTGTCGTCTTTGGGTGAATCCATCGGCAAGCCGGCATGCTTAATTTCACTACCGAATTTTTGATGCCAATTGACTTGCAAACGCTGATTTTTAGTCGGATTGTAGCCTAATTTAACCGAATAACTATCGGTTTTAAAACCGGCAGGTGTTACCACACCGGCTCCATCAGTATAATCACCGAAATCGCGATGCTCTCCATCGACATTAAGGTCTAATTTTTCGGTTGCATATAGCACATCGGCACGTAAAACCAGATTGTTACCATTAGTTTCATAACCCGATTGAAAATCACCATGCAAACCGAAATCTTCCGGTGTCGGCTGACGTGTAACCATATTGACCACGCCTCCAAATACTTGTCCGAAACGTACGGTAAAAGGTCCTTTAACCACTTCTATTTTTCGCACGGATTCGGGTATCACATGTGCCGTAATCGGGTCCATCCGGTTAGGGCATGCATTAACCATTTTGTTGCCGCCGTCGTATTTAATGTTCATTTCTTCGTATTTAAACGATCGTAAGGACGGTTCCATAGCCGTTGCGCTTCGTTTTTGAATGCTAAAACCCGGAATATCCTTAAATAAATCTGCAACATTACGCGGCTGACTGCTCTTAACTACATCGTCCATGACCACAACCGAATGTGTAATATCAGCCATCGGGTCGGCTTTAACCACTACTTCGTCTAACGAAATGGCTTTTTTAACTAAAGCTACTTTCATGCCCTTTCGTGCAGGTAATTTAAGTGGTTTGTAATTAGGATAACTAAACACCAAAATAGTACCGGATGCTACTGAAATATTAAAATTACCGTCGATATCCGAAGTAGTTTTGGCTTCAGAATTTTCGGCTTTGATGACAACGCCCGCCAAAGAACCCTTGTCTGTAGCATCATAAACCTTACCTGTAATGTTTTGTTGTTGGGCAAGCAAAATACCTGTCCATAAAAGCAATACTGTTATTATAATTTGCTTCATTTTTTTGTTTTTAATAGTTTGATTTTGTTAATACACCAATATAGGAAGCGTATTTTCTTCCATAATACTTGATGTGTATTAAACTTTCTAAAAAAATAGGTTCGATTGTTTTCTTTATCATCCTCTGAAAACGTCTGTCATATCACGCACTTCTGTCATTTCGATGGAGTCACGACCATAAGTCGGGACAACGAGAAATCTCTATTATTTCAAATTTTTAAGATGCCTCGTCATTCTACCTCCTTAAGTCGGTAGAATTCTGTCGGAATGACATACGAAATGAAAATAGAAAACATCGAATACCGGTTAAACAAAATGAAGCACCGGTGGCGGTTTAATCATATCAGGTAAGTATCCCTTAAAAGTTTTAGGGATAATTGCAATTTGTATTTCTTGTTGGAAAATTAATTTTGAATAATATTTTTTAAGCAAGCCAATGCGATAATAATCTGTATATTCTTTGAGTTTTAAAGTTGGTAAAGTCGTTTTTTTCTTACCGGGATTGTCTTCTCCCAATACTTTTTTAATTTCTTTTTTCAGATGACACTTTCCGTTGCAATGCATCTCAGGTTTATCTTTATTTTCACAAAGATCTTGAGAAATATGTTTATAGTTAACCATATAATCGGCCATAGGTATAGCAGGGCTGACTATGATTAACGCATATATAATTAATAATATGTATGAAACTAAGTGTTTCAAAAGTTTAAATGATTTGAAATAATCTTGTCGAAATACTTTTGTTAAAGAGATTTGTAATAAATCAATATTTTATCTTTTGCTGATATTGATAAAAAAGATGAATTAAAGCTAAAATAATGTAATATTATGCCAATTCTTAACCAAAAATAGTTTTGGATTATTTTGATTACTAGAATTGTTTTACCGATCATGAATGAAAATAGTTTAATAAACCTTACTATTTTTGAATTCGTACTCGGTATTATATCAATACATATCAGAGTCTTATAACTTTGATAAACCAATTAATAAAGGCGTATTGATTTATTACAAATCCCCAAGCTAAATAACGCGTAGTTGCAGCTACACTATCCTTGAATGAAGTACATCAAGAAAACTGCGGGGGACGAAAAAGTTCTTCAATATGAGAACTTGTTACAGGTAGGATTATGAAATCTGAAATTTCGGTATAATTTTGTTCCGGACAAGTATAAACCGGAGATTTAGGCGAAAATAAAGTTTTGACAAAAACGGAAATATTGACTACCGGTAATTTGGGTTCATCTTTTTTCTTATCCTTACATGCGCGTTTAAGCAAGGCTTTCAAATAAGCATCTCCCGTAGGCGGATGAGTCGTGTCATGGGTGTCATAACAACTGCATGAACAAGCTTGATCTAAAGTTTCTACATTTTCATGTAAAGACATATAATATTGTACAAACGGTATTACCGGTTGTATAATGGCTGTAAAAAAAGCAACCAATAATAATATGCTATAAAGCTTGTTTTTCAAAACCACAATATTATTTTCATTACAAAGGTAAAAAAAATTAAAATACAAACAAGTGTTTTATAAAAAAAGCTGCAAAGATACTTGCAGCTTTTTAAGGGATTTGTTATAAATGCTTGTTTCATTAAGAGTGACCAAAAGCCACAATTCTCAAGATTTTAATGTTTAATACCAACCAACGCCATGCTTGCCAAATAACACATTTACGCATAAAACGTGTAAATCCGGTTGGTATAGTGGCATATGAAAATTCATTATAGCCACGTGTAATTCTTCTTAAGTGTTTTTTATGTCCCATAATATATTGTATTTTTTTAAATTGTTAAGCGTATTTAATTTTATTCAGGTAATAACCACCAGAAAGGATAACCTTTGGCTTTATGTAAGAACATATAGTGCATAAACCATTTGAGCCAATGTCCTGCCAATCCGGGTTCGCCGACGGTATAAGTCAGTGAACGACCAAATTCAGGATATTTTTCCCAATCTTGAACTATAGGGAATACCGTCATTGTAGCAGCCATACCGTTAGTCATTCCGTATCCGGCTGATACAATACAAGCAGCCCCCATTTTAGACATAGATGCTTTATGTTTCAAATTATCTAATTTTCGTTTACCTTTAACAACGTCTCTGATATTTTGAGCAACTACTTTACCCATTACACCTGATGGCATACCGGTACGTGGTGGCGCCGGAACTATGGTGGTGCCGTTAGGTGAAGTAAATGGTTTGGAAATGGTGTGTGGTGGTGCAAAAGCGATACCCGGTGCAAAAATATTTTTGTATTCGGGATGTTGAACAGTTTCAGGCCAGTCACTAGCTTTCCATTCTTCATAAGGTTTTTTGGTATAGTCCGCGTCGACTATCATAAAGCCGTTTGGTTTAAATAATTTGTCTGTAATATCATCACCTTGTTTGTCAAATGCTTTGAATCCGGGACCTGAGAATGCCGGAATTAACATGGCAAAATCATATTCTAATTCTTTAAATTCACCGGCTAAATTTTCATAGTAAATTTTCTTGTCATCTACTTTTTTTACACCGGCACGTTTTACCCAATTGATTTCTCTTTCCGCTAAGAATGATTCAGCAAATATTTTGGTAGGAGTAATGTAACCATTACGTTTAATGTAAGCTCCTCCCATAGCAAAATCACCAATTTCATATTCGTTTGTAATATAAGTAATATTAGCTTTATCTGTTAAACCACGACGATCAATTTCGTGATAAACATTTAAGATGTATTCGAATGCCGCTCCCTGACATGTTGCGCCGGGATGTCCGATTCCAATAACAATATTTTGATTTTCACCGGCTTCCATTTTTTTGATGGACTTTTGTAATTCAGCCCAAGCGTGAGCAGCATGATTGAAATTACAAACTGAAACAGTATGTCCGTGGTCAGGACCTAAACCCTCAGTTTTATCAAAACGTAATTGAGGACCTGTTGCGTTAACCAAAAAGTCATAATCAACTATTTCTTTTTTACCTTCTTTACCTTGTCCTACATATTCAATGGTAACATAGGGTTTCTCAGAAGCTTCTCCACCTTCCGGGTGTATGGTTAAAGCTTTTGCTCGTTTAAAGTTGATTCCCCACTTTTTGTATTTGGGTTCCAATTTGAATCGAATTTGTTCGGGAGTCATTCGACCGACACCTACCCAAATATTGGAAGGAACAAATTGGTAATACTCATTTGGAGACACTACGACCACCTCGTGAGATTTGTTTAACCATTTTCGCAAATATGCGGCAGTGGTATGTCCGGCAATCCCCGAACCTAAGACTACAATTTTTGCCATATTAAGTTATTTTTATGTTAATCGGTCACAAATATAACATAAAAATGATAAAAATCATAAATTAATTAATGAAAATATCATTAAAAATTAGTTGATGTAACAATTATTACATATTAAAGGATAGAAATATTAAACATTCTTTATATAATTTTTTAAAATTTTAAGAATTTTTTAGTATTAGGTATGAGAATTAGACCAGAATCAATATTCTTTAAAAATAAAAAAACCGCTGTTAAAGCGGCTTAAAAAGTTATTTTTAAAATGTATTATATAATTAACATTGAATCACCATAAGAATAAAAGCGATATTTTTCTTTTATCGCTTCTTGATATGCTTCCATAATTAAATCATAGCCACCAAAAGCAGCTACCAACATTAACAATGTTGATTTTGGAGTATGGAAATTGGTAATTAAAGCATTAGCAATTTTAAAATCATAAGGTGGAAAAATAAATTTATTAGTCCAGCCTTCAAAAGGGCGTAAATAATTATCCGCCGTAACAGATGATTCCAAGGAACGGATAACAGTTGTTCCTACGGCACAAATTCTTTTTTTATTATCAATAGCTTTATTAACAACATCTGCAACTCTGTCTTCAATAAAAAATTGTTCGGAATCCATTTTATGTTTTGATAGATCTTCTACTTCTACGGGATTAAATGTTCCTATACCTACATGAAGTGTGACTTCCGGTAGATGTACACCTTTTATTTCCAATCGTTTTAATAAATGTTTAGAGAAATGTAAACCAGCTGTTGGGGCGGCAACTGCACCTTCATGTTTGGCAAAAATAGTTTGATACCGCTCTTTATCATCTTCAGTCGGTGGACGTTTGATGTATTTTGGTAAAGGTGTTTGTCCTAATTCTTTTAGTTTTTTTCTAAACTCTTCATATGTTCCATCATATAAAAAACGTAAAGTTCTGCCACGAGAGGTGGTGTTGTCTATAACCTCAGCAACTAATGTTTCATTCTCATCAAAAAAAAGTTTGTTTCCAATGCGGATTTTACGAGCCGGATCAACCATTACATCCCAAAGTCGGGTAGTGGGGTCCAATTCTCGTAACAAGAAAACTTCTATTTTGGCTCCGGTTTTTTCTTTATTACCATACAAGCGTGCCGGAAAAACTTTGGTGTTATTTAAAACAAGTACATCATCTTTGTCAAAATAATCTAATACGTCCTTAAAAAGTTTATGTTCAATTTTTCCGGAATCTTTATGAACCACCATCAAACGGGATTCGTCTCTACAGTCTGCCGGATATTCGGCTAATAATTCGGAGGGTAAGTTAAAATTAAATTGTGATAATTTCATATATTCTATTTAATTGAAGTTGAATACTTTAGTTTAGATATTCAACAAATTAGCGCGCAAATATACAACAATGCCTCCCTTCTTGTCAAGTTTTTTAGATATTATTGTGAAATCTTGTTAAAAAACTTTATCTATGTTTAAGCTAGTAAGAAAATCACAATTTCTTTTTATCAACTATTTCCGTTAAATTTGCAACAGAATCAAATCATTGAAAAACATTTTATTATGCGTTGGAAAGGCAGACAAACCAGTAGTAATGTTGAAGACCGCAGGGGTAGTCGCGGTCGCGTAGTAGGAGGCACCATTGGAGTTGGAACCATCATCTTTTTTATTGCTTACACCTTATTAACGGGTGAAGTGCCTACCGAAATGTTGCAACAAAATCAACCGGCTCCGGCAGGGCAAACACAAACCACCGGACATGATAGGAATGATGAGTTGGCAGAATTTGCAAAAGTGGTATTTAAAGATACCGAAGATGTTTGGTCTAAAGTTTTTAAAGACGAACTACATGCCAGTTACCGTTATCCGAAATTGGTTTTATATTCCGGTTCAACACCGGCAGCCTGTGGTATGGCAAGCTCGGCAACCGGTCCTTTTTATTGTCCTGCCGATGAAAAAGTGTATATCGATTTGGATTTTTTTAGAGACCTAAAACGCAAATTCGGTGCCGGTGGTGATTTTGCCATGGCTTATATAATTGCACACGAAGTTGGACATCATGTGCAAAATCTTTTGGGCATCACCCGTCAAGTTCAACAACAACGGCGACGACTTAGCCAAACCGCTTATAACAAGCTATCCGTTCGTTTGGAATTACAAGCCGATTATTTAGCCGGCGTTTGGGCTAAACATATAGAACAGATGAAACATGTTTTGGACCCGGGTGATATTCAAGAAGCCATAAATGCCGCAGCTTCAGTCGGTGATGATCGTTTACAAAAAAAATACACCGGAAGAGTTGTGCCCGATGCTTTTACACATGGTACATCAGAGCAACGCGCCCGTTGGTTTATCAAAGGCTTTAAAAACGGTACGATTAAAGGCGGTGATACGTTTAATACGAATGATTTGTAAACTTAAAATGCCAACCAAGTTACATAAAAACCAACCAATTGCATCAAAACACCGATAAAAATTCCACGGGCAATATCTTTTAGACTATGTGCTCCTAAATACACGCGACTTGCCATAACCAATGCCGCAACTACAATCATCAAAGATAAATAATTAAGGATATTGACTTGTGAGTAATAGCTCCAAATCACAAAAAAAGTTAAAGCGCCGGAAATGGCGGTTGCATGGATACTGGGTTTAGATTTGAAATAATTATAAACAGCCAAACCCAATACCGACAAAATAATGCCAATAAAAAAAGGAAATAACTCAACAAATTGATGATACTTATAAATTTTTTGAAAAATAACCGCATAAACAACCGTCATAATAACCGAAAAAATCAAGCGCTCTTCAGGATGTGCCAATCGATAACCAGAAAAAGCTTTTGTCCATAAGACCACGCTAAAAAATAATAGCGGAATTAATATACCGACTATTGACAAATATATAATTAAAAAATAACGATTAGCCGGTAGAAAAAAACGCGGCGACAAATAAAAATACAACCATACCGTATATAAGGGCACAAAAACAGGGTGAAATATCAATGACATCAGTTGTGCTCCTGAGCGAATAATTTTATTACCGGTATCTTGCATCCTTAAATTTCTTTACGTAAACGGGCAACCGGAATGCCGAGTTGTTCACGATACTTGGCTATAGTGCGACGCGCAATGGGAAACCCTTTTTCTTTCAGTGCCTTTGCCAGTTGCTCATCAGTTAACGGCTTTCGTTTATTCTCCTGATTTACAACAGTTTGTAGAATATTTTTAATTTTAATGGTTGAAACTTCTTCGCCTTGTGCGTCTTTCATAGACTCTGAAAAAAAATCTTTTAAAAGCTTGACGCCGTAAGGTGTCTGCACATATTTGCTGTTGGCGACACGCGAAACGGTCGAAATATCCATATCGATTTTTTCAGCGATATCTTTTAGAATCATCGGTTTGATTTTACGCTCGTCACCGGTCAAAAAATACTCTTTTTGATAGTCGGCAATGGCTTTAATGGTTCGCAAAAGTGTGTCTCTGCGTTGGTTAACCGCATCTATAAACCATTTGGCAGAGTCAAGCTTTTGTTTAATAAACATTACGGCATCTTTCTGGCTTTTATCTTTATTCTCCTTATAGCCTTTGAGCATTTCGGTATAAGCGGGGGACACACGCAGTTCCGGCGCATTTTTAGCATTTAAACTCACATCCAACTCATCGTCTTCTACATTGATGATAAAATCCGGTATCACATGCTCAATATAACTGCCTGTCGAATTGAAAGCGTTGCCCGGCTTAGGGTTGAGTTTGGTGATTTCTTCAATGGCTTCTTTGAGTTGCGCTTCGGTGATTTCAAATTTTGCCATCAGTTTTTTATATTTCTTATTGATAAAATACTCAAAGCCTTTTTCTAATATTTTGATGGCTAACTCACGCGCTTGAGTCGTTTTTTTGCGACGTAATTGTATTAATAAAGTTTCTTTCAAATCACGTGCGCCGACTCCGGGCGGATCTAATTCTTGTATCAGCCGCAATACTTTTTCAACTTCTTCTTCGGTCGTCATGACATTATGCGTAAACGCCAAATCATCGACGATTTCAATAATATCTCTACGTAAATAACCGTTGTCGTTGATACTCCCGATTAAAAAGTCGGCAATTTTACGGCGTTGTTCATCAAGTGGAAAAGCACTCAATTGCGACTTGAGATACTGCGTAAAACTTTCGCCTTGCGCATAAGGCACTTTTTTTTCGTCATCATCTGCAGAATAATTATTGCTACGCAAACGGTAATCCGGTATCTCGTCATCGCTCAAATATTCATCGACATTGATGTCCGGCGCTTCTATGATTTCGGCATCATCTTCATAATTATCTTGCTGGTCTAACAAATCTTGTTCCGGTTCTTCTTTACCTTCTTCCAATGCCGGATTTTCTTCAATTTCTTGTTTTAGTCGTTGTTCAAATTCAATGGTCGGCAACTGAATCAATTTCATCAATTGAATCTGTTGCGGCGTGAGTTTTTGCTGTAATTTTTGATATAATCCTTGCTTGAGCATAAATCTTTTCTAAATAAAATGGTTATATGATTAATTGGTTATGTGGTTATCTGCTTAATCGGTTATTTGATTTCGGTTGCTTCGGTACATCCCGATGCTAATCGGTGATGTATCGAAGTGACCGGCAATTGTCATTTCGAACAAAGTGAGAAATCTTGTCGAGATTTCTTGTCATCCCGTTAGGTCGGGATTCTATCGAAATGACCAGTGTGGCACTTTCAACTTTCCACTTTTAACTTTCTACTAATTCTAATACCTATAATAATCCGGTTTATAAGGTCCTTCTTTTTTAACACCGATATAAGCAGCTTGCTCTTCGGTTAATTCATCCAATTCTACACCGAGATGTTCCAAATGTAATCGTGCTACCATTTCATCCAAATGTTTGGGTAACATATAAACTTTGTTTTCATATTTTTCACTGTTTTGCCACAGTTCCATTTGTGCCAAAACCTGATTGGTAAACGAATTGCTCATCACAAAACTCGGATGACCGGTCGCGACTCCCAAATTCATCAAACGTCCTTCTGCCAGCACAATCACATCATGGTCGTCAATAGTGTATTTATCCACTTGCGGTTTTATGGTATCTTTAGTATGTCCATAGTTATTTTCTAACCAAGCCATATCTATTTCATTATCAAAATGTCCGATGTTTGCTACAACAGCTTTATCTTTCATCATTTTAAAATGCTTTTCGGTAATAATATCTTTATTTCCGGTAGCGGTCACGACAATATCAGCTTCTTTGACAGCATCTTCCATACGTTTGACTTCGTAGCCTTCCATAGCGGCTTGCAAGGCACAAATCGGATCAATTTCGGTTACAATTACACGCGAGCCTGTTCCGCGAAATGAAGCAGCTGTTCCTTTACCGACATCACCATAACCTGCAACGACTACCACTTTTCCGGCTAACATTAAGTCTGTCCCGCGACGTATGGCATCCACCGCCGATTCGCGACAACCGTATTTGTTATCAAATTTTGATTTAGTTACCGAATCATTCACGTTAAATGCCGGAATAGGTAGTGTTCCGTTACGCATACGTTCATACAAACGATGCACACCTGTTGTTGTTTCTTCGGAAATGCCTTTAATGCCTTTTGCCAATTCCGGATGTTCATCTAAAACTTTATTGGTTAAATCGCCGCCGTCATCCAGAATCATATTTAAAGGTTTTCCGTCATCAAAATATAAGACCTGTTCCAAAGCCCAATTATAGTCTTCTTCACTCATACCTTTCCAAGCAAAAACCGGAATACCGGCTTTGGCAATAGCCGCTGCCGCATGGTCTTGAGTAGAAAATATATTGCAAGTGGTCCAACGCACTTCTGCACCCAATGCAACAAGAGTTTCTATCAAAACAGCGGTTTGAATGGTCATGTGTAAACTACCACCGATACGAGCGCCTTTTAAGGGTTTACTATCTGCATATTTTTTACGTAGCGACATCAAGCCGGGCATTTCTGCTTCAGCCAATTCAATTTCTTTACGTCCCCATTCGGCAAGCGAAATATTTTTAACTTTGAAAGGTAATTTTTTTACGGAATGATTCATAATGATAATTTTTGATTTGGTAAAGATAAAAAGAATTTAACAAAATTATAAATTCAGATTGTTTTTTGGCAAAATTTTTGATATAAAAAGAGCACTTGTCTATTTATGACAAATATCATATTTTTGTCGCCAGATTATTCATTTAAATAAAAACAACATGAAAAAGATACAATTTAGTCTATTTTTATTTTTGATCATTGGTAGTATTCATACTGCTTCAGCTCAGTTTGTTTCTGATTTGAAAAAAATTGAAACTACTGTTAAAAACGAAAGGGCTAAAATTTTTCATCAAATCTTAAACCAAACCAAAAATCCGCAAATTATCGATATTAGAACACCACGAGAATATGCTGCCGGGCATTTAAAAGGGGCTATTTTAATCAATTTTTATGATCCGCATTTTGTTCAAAATATTGAGAAAGCCGGTTTGGATAAGTATCGCCCTGTTTTTATTTATTGCCGTAGTGGACATCGAAGTGCCGATGCTATTGCCACCTTTAAAAAACTCGGCTTTAAACATATCGTTAATATGGTCTATGGTATTAATGAATGGAATCGTTTGCTATTACCCATAGAAAAAGGTATGCCTGCAAGGAACAATTAATCAAAAATAATATAATTATGAAAAAAATCTTATGGATTAGTGTTTTTATTTTGACTTTATCAGCTTGCCAAGACAATACTAAAAAGGAAAATAAAGCTGAAAAAGAATCCCAACCAAAAGCTGAAACTAAAACTGCCAAGCCGGCTTTTGACCACAAAGCTTATAAAATGAAAGGCATGATTATTGCCAAAAACACATTTAAAGTTTTTAAATCAAACATTCAAGCTGTTGCTGCCAAAGACGGATTATCCGGCGTTGTTGATTTTTGTCATGATAATGCGATGAAACTCGCCGACAGTTTGGGGAAGTCACATAATGTTGTTATTAAAAGAACTTCTCATAAATTACGTAATCCCGTAAACAAACCGGATATTGATTCTGAAGCAGTCATAAATGAATACCTGAGACTACAAGAAGAACACAAACCCATGGAACCGGTAGTGATGAAAGATGCCGATGGTTATGTACATTTTTATGCACCTATCAAACTCAAAAAGGATTGCTTAAAATGTCATGGTACACCGGGCAAGGAAATTCCCGAGCCGGTTTATAAACTTATCAAGTCTAAATATCCAAACGATAAAGCTACAGATTTTAAAGTTGGAGAATTACGCGGTATCTGGGATATTAAATTTTTAGATATGGCTGATAAATAGACTTGTCACGAATTTTTAATTTATAAAAAAGCCCGCTAAATTGCAGCGGGCTTTTTCCTTTTTTATTCTATTTTTTACGAATCAACCACAAGCCTAAAAAGGTCAATCCGGCATTAATCAACAACAGCTCAAAGCTAAACCGGTATTGCCAGCCCATTTTCTCAGGTAATATAGCGATAAAATAAGTCAAAATAGGGGAGATGATGACAATCAAAGGCACTAATTTGTCCTTAACTTTATATTTGGTAAATAATCCGAATGTAAACAATCCTAATAGCGGACCGTAAGTATATCCGGCAAATTTAAAAATCGAATTGATAATGCTTTTATCGGTAATGACGGCTTTGTATAAAATTAGTATCAAAATAAAGAATATAGAAATACCGATATGTACCAATTTCCGGATTTTCTTTTGCCGTTCGGGTGGGTATTTTTTATCAATTTGTAGAATATCCAAACTAAATGATGTCGTAATAGCGGTCATAGACGAATCCGCCGACGAGTAAGCCGCAGCAATCAATCCGAGGATAAAAAATATGGCAGCGGCTATTCCTAATTCGGTTTTAACGGCGAGATACGGAAAAATTTGGTCCCCTGAAATATTCAAAGCTTTTAAATCGATATGATTGTGCGCTGCATAAGCCAACAGCAAAACACCGAGTGATAAAAACAACAGATTGACGAATAACAAGGCGATAGAAAACCAACGCATGTTTTTTTGAGAATCTTTCAGATTTTTAACTGTCAGATTTTTTTGCATCATACCTTGGTCTAAGCCGGTCATAGCAACGGCTATAAACACACCTGCCAAAAATTGTTTCCAAAAATAATTACCGGCATTATAGTCTTCAAAATGAAATATTTTTGAATGAGGACTGTTTTTAACATGGCTGACCAAATCGCCTAATGACCAATTTAAGTTTTTGGCAATTAGATACATGGAAATAACTAAAGCAATCAACATAAAAGCGGTTTGCAAGGTATCTGTCCAGATAATGGTTTTGATACCGCCTTTAAAGGTGTATATCCAAATCAACAAGATCGTAATGGCAACAGTGATGGCAAAGGGGACATGCAGTTCGTCAAAAATCAATAATTGCATCACACCGGCAACCAAAAATAAACGCAATGATGCACCGGCAATACGTGCTACTAAAAATAGTACGGAACCGGTTTTATGCGTGGTGTTGCCAAAACGTTCTTCCAAATATTGATAGATGGACGTTAGGTTCATTTTGTAATATAACGGCAATAACACATAAGCAATCACAAAATAACCGACCACAAAACCCAAGACCATTTGCAGGTAAGCAAAGCCTTGCGTCTCGACCCAACCCGGAACCGAAATAAAGGTAATACCTGAAAGCGAAGCACCAATCATCCCGAAAGCCACTAAGTACCATGGCGCTTGCCGTTTGGCTCTGAAAAAAACATCGTTAGAGTCTTCCTTACCGGTTAAAAACGAAATCCCGATTAGTACCAAGAAATATAATGCGATAATGATCAAAATACTCTGTGCCGTCATAATTTATTATTAAAACTTTGCTTTTGATTTTAATTTATCAAATTCCGATTTTTGTTTGGTTTTAGGCCAAACGTTGTTTGACATATCAATATCAGCGGTTAAGTTTTCGGGGTCTAGTTCTATTTTAACGATTTCTTTATTGGACGGAATCATCTTGCTGACTTTTTTATCGTTAAATCGCCATATTTTTGCCGGATAAATTACTTGTTTGGTAGTACCGTCTTTATAGGTCAATTTTAAAACGATAGGCATCACCAATTCACCGTTTTGTACCACTTCAACGCGGTAAAAATATTTAGGCATTTTTAATTTTTTGATTTCTTCTTTACTAAAATTCTCATTTAAAAATTGCTTCAAATTAACCGCTCTTTGCAAGAATGATTTTTTAGATTTCATATCGGGCGTAAAATCCGGACTATCTTCGGTAATCAGCGATACAAAAGGCGGAAAATCTTCGACTTTCATACCGTAACTTTTGGCCATATTTTTAATGCGTTGGGTCGGTTTGTCGGTTACATAAAATTTGCTGACTTTAGCAATGCCCATTTCGTTAACTCTAGTAGTGTAAAACCAACCGCGCCAAAACCAATCCAGGTCAATAGCTGAGGCATCTTCCATGGTCCGGAAAAAATCCGCCGGTTCCGGATGTTTAAATTTCCAACGATTAGCGTAGGTTTTAAATGCTTTATCAAAAAGTTTGTGTCCCATAATCACTTCACGTAACATGTATAAGCCGGCAGCAGGTTTGCTGTAAGCTGTCATGCTGCGATTGTACATCAAATCCGAGTTGTTCATTATAGGATTCATCTTGCTTTGATCACCTTTCATAAACGGTACCACTTGTTTAGGATAACCCCGAGAGTTAAGTTTAAAGTCTAATTCCTTTTCAAAAGCTTGTTCAGCCAATAATTCGGTAAAGGTATTGAGCCCTTCATCCATCCACATCCATTGTCTTTCGTCAGAGTTTATAATCATTGGGAACCAGTTGTGTCCGACTTCGTGGGTAATAACTTTAATCATGCCATTGCGAAGCCGGTCGTTATATTTGCCGTTTTTATCAGGGCGCCCGTAGTTCCAGCAGATCATCGGATATTCCATACCTTGACGAAACGCATTGACCGAAATAGCTTTGTGATACGGATAATCAAATAAATGTTCGGAATATACTTTTAAAGTATTAGCTACGGTACGGGTAGAATATTTTTCCCAAAGCGGTTGAGCTTCCTTAGGATACATAGACATTGCCATTACTGTTTTACTAGGCAGTTTGACCGCCATCATATCATAAATGAATTTACGTGAAGAAGCAAAAGCAAAATCCCGTACATTTTCAGCTTTAAAACGCCAAGTTTTAAAACCTTTTGATCGCGATTTTTCATTTTTACGAGCTTCGGCTTCCGTAACAATCATAACCGGTTTGTCATAAGATTGCTTCGCTTTCAAAAACCGTTTATATTGCGTAGCATTCATCACTTGTTTTCGGTTGGTTAAGACACCTGTACCATCGAGTATATGGTCAGACGGTGCAGTGATATTAACTTTAAAATCACCAAAGGGCAAGGTAAATTCACCGGTTTGTATAAATTGCATATTTTGCCAGCCGTTGACATCGTCATATACTGCCATTCGGGGATAAAACTGCGCTATGATGTATAAATTATTGCCGTCATCTTTAAAATGCTCAAAGCCTGAACGTCCCCAATCTTCAGCAAAATTATTGATATCGTACCACCAGTCAATTTTAAAACTGGCACTTTGTCCGGATTGTAACGGATGCGGCAAATCTATACGCATCATCGTATGGTTAATTGTATAATTAAGAGGACGTCCTTTCATATCGGTTACTTTGGTAATATGAAAGCCGCCTTTGTAACCTTCATTGGAATATTGCGAAATAAACTTTCCCGGGCGCAACATCATATTACTACCGTCATCTCGTATTTGGTCGGTGTACGAGTTCGGTGTGCGTTTATTTTGATCCAATTGTACCCACAGATAATCGAGATTATCCGGCGAATTATTGATATATGTAATCGTTTCACTACCTTTTAATTTGGGCTTTTTTGAGTCGATTAATTCAATATCCATATCATAATTAGCCCTGTTTTGATAGTAAGCCGAACCCGGTGCGCCTGATGCAGCTCTATAGCGGTTAGGCGTTGGTAGTAAATCGGTTATCTGTCTGAATTTACTCGTATTATAGTGCCCTTTCGGTACCTTTTTCTCGGTTTTGTCTTGAGCAAAACCAATACTAGTCCAGAATAATAGTAAGGTTAAAATTTTATATTTCATAAAAAAGAATTTTATTCATTCAAACAAAAGTAAAATTTTATTTGTAAAAATACGTATTTCGTACTGCTAATAATTTGTTAATGCCCTGTATTCCGTGATTTTAAATGATGTATATTTTGGGCGTTCGGGCGGGCTATCCGTTAAAGCCGCCTTGTGCCACACTGTGGTTTTATCAGCGGTACGGGGGCTTCCTGCGGTCGCCACCGCCCGCTGTAAAACCAACAGGCGCCACTGTGGCGGGCTACCACTTCTATCCCTAACGTGGGGGTGAACGGCAGTGATAGGAATATGCTTGACAGGTTTATTATAATTTTTCTTTTATGTCCAGATATATCCTTATGTGTCTTATACGGTTTATTGATAACAGTTGTTTTATTTTAGAATCATAGCAGAATTAAAGGTTCATTTAAGTTTTGTCTTATATGTCCTTATGTGTCTTATATGGTTTATTCATCTTGATTTTGTAGATAATTCGTGCTAGTGCTTTTTCCGGTAAATCAATACAGAAACCCCTAATAACAAACCACTAATTGCCATAAAAGCCATGGCTAATCCGTATGTATCGGCAATAATACCTAAAACTAAAGCAATCAAAGCAGTAAGTAAGGTCCGGTATAGCGATTCCGCCGACAAAACAGATGTTAAAATTTCATTGGGGACTTCATCAGCCAAATAACCGGTTAAAATGGGCTTGCGCAGGTTTTGCATTACATAAATACCGCTTAATGCCAACAATGCCCACGTCCAAGCATGTATTTTATAAAAATAACCGCCGATGATGCCTAATGCAAAGCCAATAATTAAACTTTTATAACTTAAGTTTTTAAACTTTCCTGTCAAAACACCGGCATATTTTGATGCCGTAGCGGTTAGCAAATACAGAAGTGTGTACATTATGCCAATCATTAATCCGGTTTTTTTAGTAGTGGCGATGCCAATTAGAATAGGTATTGCAAGCGCAAGACTTTTCATAACCGGTTGAATATAATCTTTACTTGCCTTTTGAAATGCCGTAAAAACCGCCGATGAATGCACAATACTGATAACTTTCGGGTTTTTTAAAGCATACCAAAGAGCTGCTAAATTTTGTTTAATGCTGTGTCGTTGTTTCGAGTCAGCAAAGTCCAATTCGTCAGGATAAGTCCAAATTAAGATTAAATTTAAGAGATACGGAATGATAGACAGTAAAAATATTTGATTATAATTACCGGTATAATATACGATTAAGCCGGCTATCAATGCCGATAGTGCCGAACCGCGTTGCGAGCAAGCTCGTGTATGACCGTAGTAAGCAATTTTATGTTTAGATTCATTTTTAAGTTTTAAGTATTTCATAATCATACCTTTATGCGTTCCCGAACGTAAGGCGTCAGCAATACCGTAAAGAATGAATGCCAACAGAAATACACCATAAGAATGTCCGGAATAAAACAATACAAAAGATGCAATATACCCCAAAAATGATAACATTAAGGACTTTTTCCGCCCAAAAGTATCGGCAAAAATACCCGTAGGTACTTCCGACAGATTGGTTACAAGTTCGCGCAGCGCATACAAACTACCGATTTCGGTATAAGTCAGTCCTTTTTGCTTGAGATACAGTAAGAAAAAAGCATCAAAAAACCGCAGATTTTTTAAAAATCCGTACATGCAAAATTTATAATATTGCCGGTCTTTGGTAAAGGACATTTATTTGATTGTTTGAGGAAATCAGGATTTAATCTGCTTCATTGAATACGACGTTCTTTGATGTTTACTTATTACTTCATATATTGTCCGGATTAATTTCTGATAACATTTTTTTCTTTTTTTGACTAAACCAATAAGCACCAATAGACAGTATAATATAGATGCCCAATATAAACAACATTTGGTCTAATTTAGTCGTCAATTCATAATACAAAATCAAAATAGCACCCAAGCTCAATCCTGAAATAGATAAGATGCTAATTAATCCGGAAGAATGGGTTTTGTCTCGGATTGTATAATTGGTAACAGACATCAATAAGGATACAACTAGGAATGTGATACTGCCAAATTCCAGTATCAAACGCAAACCACCGACTAATATTAATAAACTTGCCAATAATGCCATCGTGATTAAAGCATTTGCCGGAATATTTTGTCGATTTCTTTTGGCTAAAAATTTCGGCATTAAATGATCTTCTGCTATGACCGCCATTTGTCGAGACGAGCCGAAAACCGTTCCGCTAATGGCGCTACTGGTTGCTAAAAGCGCCGAGAAAATTACTAACAGTTTGCCCATATTGCCAATAGCTTCCGAAGCACCGGAAGCCAAAGCATATTCTTTATCTCGCACCAAGTTTTCTACCGGTATCGCAAACAAAGCGCCCATGGCGATAATGACATAAATAGTTATAACCAGAATAATTGCTCCATAAATGGCGCGTGGAATATTTTTATCGGGATTGGTCATTTCATTGACGGCATTAATGACCAGTTGAAAACCTTCATAAGCAACAAAGGTAATGGAAGCCACAATTAAAATATGTAAAACCTTGGCATGTTCGGCATCTTGTATCATTTGATGCATAAATTGTCCGAAAGTAGTTTGACCATGTTGCATTAATAATATGGAAACGATAAATAAAATAAATAATTTGGTATAGACCATTAGATCTTCTATACGCCCCATGCCTTTGACACTCCACAAATTAATGATTGTAAAGAAAGCAATAATGCCCCATGCAACGGCTTTGCGCACCCAGATATCATCGGCATAACCGGTACTACTGATAGCATAAGAGGCAAAAGTGTAAGAATATAAGGCTAACGTACTGATATAACCAAAAATAACATACCAACCAATCGTGGCTGCCGCTATATGTTTCTTGGGAAAAGTTCGTTTGATAAAAGAATAGGTTGCCCCTTCATCTTTGTAGTAAACTCCTAATTTGACATAAGCATAAGCGGCTAACATGGCAATGAGACCGCCGATAATTATAGCGATAGGAGTTAAAAACCCGATCATAGATGCAGATATCCCCAAAATACTGAAAATACCGCCACCAACCATACCGCCGACGGCTATAGCTATTAATTCTACAACACCGAGACTTTTGTTTCTTTTTCTAATTGGACTCATATGTTTTTGGTTATTTGGTTATATAATTATTTGGTTATTTGAGGAAATGAGGATTTTATCTGCTTCATTGAATATTTTGCTTTCTTATGTTTACTTTTTACTTTATACAACATTCCTGCTTTCGATTTGAGGAATTGAGGAAAGCTATATCAGATTTGGTAAATTTCTAAAAAAGCGCATTAATTATCAAATTTCAATCGCACTTTACCGCTTTCTACTAAGCACTTTCTGCTTTCTTAATAAATCCCCGTAAAGCATTCCAAACAGACAAAAACAGCGCTTTGCCTTTGATCGATTGCCCTTTAAGCGCAAAAAGCAACCACAAAACTGCTGATGCTGCCAGCTTCCATACATAATCGAATAACCGAAGTATAAAAGTATATTTTTGTTTACTCTTTAAAGTGCTTATACGAGTACGTTCGGCTTCGCCATTAAGCCGGCTGACTTTTTTGACATAATCTAAACTATTGCGAAAATCATCGATAAAATGCCATACGACTACTTTGGGCAAATATAAAACTTTATAGCCGGCTTCTCTGATTTTTAAAAAGATATATTTATCGTCAGAACGTAATTTTAAAGCCGTATTAAAGCCGCCAATTTCATTAAATACCGCTTTTTTAAAAATCATATTACAACCAACCGGATAGATTTTTTTTAAAATTTTAATTTCATCACCCAAATCGACTATAGAAATAATGCGCTCTATATAAGGACTCATCCAATCGGGCGCTTTGCCTTTTTCATATTTGGGTAAAACTTTGCCGCCAAAAGCCACTTCGTCAGGAAATTGCGTCATATATTGATGAATTTGGCGCACATAATCTTCACGGGCAATCCCATCATCGTCTATAAAAGAGACATACGCAGCTTTTGCCAGTTCTAAACCTTTGTTTCTGGCGTAAGATAGTCCTTGTCGTGGTTCTTTGGCTAGTTGTATTTGGTACTCGGGATGTGTTTGTTTAAACCGGCTGATAATTTCACCTGTGCGATCGGTCGAATTATTATCAACGACTATAATTTCGTACTCCGATCTGTCAAAATCCTGTTTGATTAAGCTTTCCAAAGCCCGGGGAATATGCCGGTCACGATTATAGGTGCAAATGATGACGGATAGAAACATTATTAATTTGTTGCTTGTTTGTATAAATAGTTTTTTCGAATTCCAAATGTACGATTTTCAATTATAAATATTGCTATAATCAACTTTTGGTTACTGAGTTTACCGAAATACCAACTATTTTATAAACTTCCGATAAAATCACGCAAATCCACTTCACCGGCTAATGCCAGTTTGTTTTTTAACCGGTACTGTGCATTACGGACGCTTTGATGGGTGATATTGAGTATTGAACCTATTTCTTTATTGGTCATATTCAATTTGAGTAAGGTCGCTAAGCGAAGATCAGTTTGGGTTAGATCCGGATTGATTTGTTTAATTTTTTGCAAAAAATCTTTATTTACTTGCTCAAAATAGACTTTAAAGGTATCCCAATCTTTCTCGGAATTGAGCAAGTGGTTGATTTCTCTTTTCAATCTTTTTAATTTTGTTTTAGCTTGTCCTTCCACTTCACGTACAATTTCGGCTAAATTATTGCCAAATGCCGTTAAGAGCTGATTTTTTTGCATCATGTTAAGAGCATGAGTGGTGAGTTGTTTATTTTTCAGTTCGAGTTGTTCCGATAAACTCTGTGCTTTGATACGGGATTTTTCCAGTTCCAGTTCGGCTATTTCTTTTTGTTTTTTTCTTTTTTGAATAATAAAATACCCTCCAATTAGCAACAATAGTATCAAGCTGATACCGGAAATTAGCATATTTCGAAATTGAGCTTTGTCTAATTTACGCTTATGCTCTAATTGCTCAATTCGGCGTTGCTTTTCCAGAGATTTATATTTAACATCCATTTCAGCCAATTGTTTATGAAATTGTTCCGACTGCAATGAATCTTTTACTTGATTATGCTTGTCTAAGTATGTGTAAGCTTTATTATATTGATGCAAATGCCTTAAATTCTCGGCATATGATTTATAAGATTCTTGAAGCATTAAACCGAATTTAATATTTTTGGCAATAGCTATGGCAGAGTCTAAATATTGATTGCTGCGGGCATATTTTTCTAAATTTGTCAAACATTCAGCAATGACATTATAACCTATCGCAATATCTTCTTTATTCCCTTTTTTCTTAAAAATATTCAATGCTTTAGTATAATACTGACGACTAAGTTTTGTATTCCCTTTTCTAGAGTAAATAATTGCCAAATCATCATAACTATTACCTATTTGAATGTAACTATCAGGAACATCGTTTAAGATAGATATGGATCTTTTTAAATTTTCAATGGCTGCATCATCTTGATGCATTTCCAAGTAGCACATACCGATATTTGAGTAAGCAATCCCAATTCCTTTTTTATTTGAAATCTTTTGAGCGGCTTTCAAGGTTTTTTGATAAAATTCCAAGGCTTTTTGATGTTTATTTAAACCGTGATAAATATTACCGATGACCAATGAGGCTCTTGCCAAACCTTTTTGGTAATTGATTTTTTGAGAAAGATTAATGGCTTTATTCATTAAAAGCAAGGTAGAATCGTTTTTCTGCCAAGCCATATAAATATAGCCACGATCAATCAATAAATCAACAAAAGTCAAAGTATCATACTGTTTTAAACTGATATTTTGTGCTTGAATATAGCTGCGATTAGCTTGTTTATATTTACCGGTATAATACTGAATATCACCGAGTTTATAATAAATTTTTGATAACCATTTTTCTTTACCTGAGGTTTTGGCATAAGTTAAGGCTTGATTATTATAATACTTTGCCGAATCTAAATTGTGTTGTTGCAAATAAACATCAACCAGTTGAAGATACAAGCGTATTTTTTCAACGTTTTTAGCTTTACTTAATGACTTTTTGAGTTGTAAAACGTCTTGTGCATATCCAAAAAATGCATTAAAAAATACTAATAAGACGATGATATTTTTCGAAAACTTCTTTCTCATAATAATTAAAATAATCGGTAAAATTTATAAACAACATCAAAATATTAAAAAAACTACAAAAAAGTACACTTTGAGTACACTTCTGAGTACGCTTTGAGTACTAAAAAAATATGGTTACACCAATAACAGTCATTAATTTTATTCTATCAAATATACGAAAAATTTGATAAATGAATAAAAAATCAATCTTTAACCTAAATTTTATTTAAATGAAAAAAATTATCTTAACACTCACCATCATGTTGCTATCCTATTTCGGGTACGGGCAACAATTACATCAGTATTACACGGTGTTTAAACGCAGCGTGAACTATCAACACATCACAGGTGGAAATGAATATTTCGGTAATGTCGATCACGACGATTATACCATTCATGACCGCCCGCTAGGTTTTACCTTTAATTATAATGGTCAAAACTATACAACCGTAAATCTCAACACCAATGGCGCTTTGCGCTTCGGTTCAAATGTGGCGGTGGATTATACAAATGATCTGGAAAGTACCACTTGCACCGATGTTATCGCACCGCTTTGGGACGATTTGTATATCCGCGCAGCTGATAACGGCAAAATTATTTACAAAACCGAAGGTACGGCACCTTACCGTAGATTTATTGTCGAATGGCGTGATATTTCTTGGCGCAGCCAAGGAAGCACTTTGAGTTTCAAAGCCATTCTTTACGAAACCACCAATAATATTGAGTTTCAATACGGACCGGCTAATCTGACCGACACCAACCGCAGTGCGTCCATAGGTTTGAGCCAAGGCACTTCCGGAACAAATTTTTTGAGTGTTACACCCACTAGCGACTATATGACTGTAAGTGCGGGAGTCGCCGATAACACGATCAATACCAACCAATATCCGGGCAATGGCACCACTTTTGAGTTTAAACACATGACTTATGTGCCGGACAACAATTTGGAACAAGCCATCATAGACCGTGGTTGGGATACAACAATTGATGATTATGTGCTAACCTATAACATTAAATCCGCCACCTTTTTCGGACCAACCAATCGCAATATTTCCGACGCCACCGGTGTGGAAGATATGCAAATGCTAACCGCCCTGCAATTGGGTCATAACAACCTGAGCTCTTTGACCAATCTTGACAACAGACACCTGGTAACTTTGGGCTGTGAAGCGAATAACATTACGCAAATAGATGTTACCCGCCTGCCGGCTTTGAAAAATTTTAATGCACCTTGGAACAATATACAGCAAATAGACTTAACGCAAAATCCTGATTTGGAATTTTTACATATTTTTAGCAATCAAATTTCACAAATCGATTTAACCCAAAATCCAAATTTAACCGACTTGAATATCGAAGACAATAATTTGACCCATATTGATTTGAGTCAAAATCCAAATATGGTTTATTTAAGAGTCGGGAGCAACCAATTAAGCGCTTTGGATGTAAGCAACATGCCTGATTTACAGGATTTGTATTGTTCATTTAATCAAATCACTACTTTGGATTTAAGTCAAAACACACAGCTGCGCGATGTGGTTGTTCATCACAATTTATTTGATTTGCTTGACCTGCGTGCTACTGCCAATGCTGTGGGCGTTTCGGGATTACGAAAAGTTAACGCACAAGAAAATCCAAATTTACAAAGGGTTTTGTTAGACAATCAACATAACAGTAATTTAGAAGATGTGGACATTACGGACTGTCCCCAATTGTATTGTGTATCGGTGGACGACGAAGCTGCCGCCAATGCCGGAATAGGCGTGTATGCTAACTTTGACATCGATCCGAATGCCTCGTATTCCGGACCCGGAGGCTGTCCGGACCGCACGTATGTGCCGGATGCCAACTTTGAAGCTTATCTCGAAGCCAATGGTATGGGCGACGGCGTGGCCAATAACCACTATGTGCATACCGGTAATATTTCCGGTGTTACTTCCCTTGATGTCAGCAACCAAAACATCGCCGACCTGACCGGTATCGAAGATTTTGCAGCTTTGATAAACTTGAATTGTAGCCAAAATCAATTGACATCTTTGGATGTAACCCATAATACCAATTTGGGATACCTTTATTGTTATCAAAATCCGATGACTTCATTACACACCGAAGGGCTTACAAGTTTGGTAACTTTGTATGCCAGTCAAACCCAGTTGGTTTATATAGATGTTTCACAAAATCCTCAACTGCATAATTTGTATTTAGCGCAAACCAATATGCAGTTTTTGGATTTACGCAATATGCCACAATTGGAAAAAGTTTATTGTTACAATGCTTTTTTGACAGGTATAGAATTAAACAATGTACCGAATCTGAAATGGTTGTATCTAAGCAACAACCAATTGACGAATATTGACATGGATGACAATTCTTTGCTCGAACGGGTGGATTTACGAAATAATCACTTGGGCGAATTGCATATTCAAAACGGTGCCAACAACCTGCTTTCCGGAACCTATACGGTTAGTGGCAATAATGTCGCTCGTTTTAGGGCAACCGGAAACCCGAATTTGACTTGTATTTTTGTCGATGATGCCCGGGCAGCCAACAGCGGCGCCGGCGATTATGCCGATTGGGAAAAAGACGCCACGGCTACTTATGTTCAAAACACAACCCAATGCAACAATATTACAAACCCGACAACTTATGTGCCGGATGATAATTTTGAAGCATACCTCGAAGCCAATGGAATGGGTAATGGCACCGCCAACGACAATTATGTTTACACGGCAAATATTGAAAATGTTACCAACCTCGATGTGCATAGTCAAAACATTGCCGACTTGACCGGTATTGAAGATTTTTCCGCTTTGCAAACTTTGAATTGTAGCCGCAATCAACTTACCAATCTTGATGTCAGCCAAAATACAAATTTGCAAACATTGTCGGCTTCCTACAACAATTTAAGTGTTTTGGATGTGAGTCAGAATACAAATTTAACCACATTATATGCATCATCCAATAACATCAATACCTTGCATTTGAGTAATAGCATTACAATGTTGTATTGTGGCAACAACCAATTAACTTCTTTGGATGTTTCAGCACTAAGCCAACTGACTAATCTATCTTGTAATGATAACCAATTGACTGTATTGGATGTGTCAAATAACCACGCTTTGACGCAAATCAATTGTTCCAACAACCAACTGACAAGTTTGGATTTATCCAACCAACAAGACATTGCCGATATTGCTTGTTCCAACAACCAACTTACCGAATTAATTATCAGCGAAGGTTATTACGGACAAAGTGATTTAATGTATTTGTTCTGCGACCATAACCAACTGACCGCTTTGGATTTGTCCGGTTTTGAAACCTTGGAAGAAATCGAATGTCAAAACAACCAATTGGAAGGGCTAAATGTAGCGAATGGCAATTATACCAATTTCGGTAATTTGAATTTTACCAATAATCCCAACTTGACTTGTATCGAAGTCGATGATGTGACTTATATGGATAACCATTGGGCAAGCGCCAAAGATGCCGGCGCTTCATACAGCACGGCTTGTCACTACGATGAAACATACGTGCCGGATGATAATTTTGAACATTATCTGGAAACGCACGATGCCAATGGCAATACGGTTCCTATTGGCGCCGGAAACAGCTTGGGCAATGGAATCGATGGCGACGATTATGTTTCCACTTCAAAAATCGAAACGGTAACCGGCTTGGATATTCATGGTCTAAATATTGCCGACCTGACAGGAATTGAAGATTTTACCAACCTGATAAGTTTATTGGTTTATGATAATCAACTCACAAGTTTGGATGTGCATCACAACCATTATTTGCAATATTTGTATTGTCATCAAAACCAATTGACCGACTTGAACGTGTTTAGAATGCGCTATTTGGAAGTTATTTGGGCGCATCTCAATCAATTTAGTTCATTGGATGTGTCTTGGCTTATAAGTTTAAAAACATTATATGTAGGCAACAATCAACTCACAAGTTTGGATGTTTCCAATAATGCCGCTTTGGAAAACTTGTATTGTTATTCCAACCAATTGACAAGTTTGGATGTCAGTCAAAATGCCGATTTGAAAAAATTATGGGCACAAAATAATCAATTAACTTCTTTGGATGTTGATAGCAATCCGCTACTGGAACAATTGTGGTGTCAAGACAACCAATTAACCGAATTGCATATTCAAAACGGTGCCAATAATTTATTGTCGGGAACATTCACTATCGGTTCCATTACCTACGCCCGTATGCGTGCTACCGGCAATCCGGATTTGACTTGTATTTATGTCGATGATGCTACGTCTGCCAACAACGGTGCCAATTTCTATCATGATTGGGAAAAAGATGCTACGGCAACTTATGTCGCCGATGCCGCCGAATGTCAGCAATTGACCGAAACCTACGTTCCGGATGACAATTTTGAACATTATTTGGAAACACATAATAACATCGGTAATCCGGTTCCCGTTGGTGATCCGAACAGTTTGGGTAACGGAGTGGATGGCGATAATTATGTAACCACCTCAAAAATTGAAAACCTAATCGGACTGTATATTTACAATCAAAATATCAGCGATCTGACCGGTATTGAAGATTTTACCGCTTTGCAAATTTTGTCGGTTTTTAATAACCAATTGACGAGTTTAGACCTTTCAAGCAATACCAATTTGCAGTATTTGTATTGTCAAGATAATCAATTGACAAGTATTAACATCAGTCAAAATACGGCGTTAAAAGGTCTATATGCTTATGATAACCAACTTGGCAATTTAGATGTTTCAAACAATCCGTCTTTACAAACCTTGTATTGTTATTCCAACCAATTGACAAGTTTGGATGTCAGTCAAAATGCTGATTTGAAAAAAATATGGGTACATAATAACCAATTGACAGCTTTGGACGTAGACGCCAATCCGCTACTGGAACAATTATGGTGTCAAGATAATCAATTAACCGAATTGCATATTCAAAACGGTGCCAATAATTTATTATCAGGGACTTTTACACAATCCGGAAATACATACGCCCGTATGCGTGCCACCGGTAATCCGGATTTGACTTGTATTTATGTCGATAATGCAGCAGCTGCCAATAACGGCACCGGTGATTATCAAAATTGGGAAAAAGATGCTACGGCAACTTATGTTGCCGATGCGGCTGAATGTCAACATTTATTAGAAACCTATGTCCCGGATGATAATTTTGAAGCTTATTTGGAAGCCAACGGCATGGGTAACGGTGTTGCCAATGACGATTATGTAACAACAGCAAATATCGAAAATGTTACAACATTAGACGTACACGGTCAAAATATCAGTGATTTGACCGGAATTGAAGATTTCGCAGCTTTAACGACGCTTTATTGTTATCAAAATCAATTAACTAATTTAGATGTTACCCAAAATACCGCTTTAACTATACTTTGGTGTAATGACAATCAGTTATCCGATTTAAATATTAGTCAAAATACCGCTTTATTACAATTATATTGTAGTAATAATCAAATAACTGCATTAGATATAAGTCAAAATATTGCTTTAATTAAACTTAATTGTTTTGATAATCAATTAACTACATTAGATACTAGTCATAATATAAATTTAACGGAGCTCTATTGTGGTAGAAATCAATTAAGCACATTAGACCTAAGTCAAAACGCCGGTTTAACAAGATTTAGTAGTAGTTATAATCAATTAACCGATTTAAATCTAAGTCAAAATACAGACTTAATTATGGTTAAATGTAATAATAATCAATTGACCGGACTTAATGTTAAAAATGGCTATAACACAGCGATTTCAGATGCTAACTTTGATGCAACAGGTAATCCCGATTTAACTTGTATTCAAGTAGATGATGCCGCTTGGAGTACTACAAACTGGACAAATATTGATGCAACAGCGAGTTTTAGCGAAGATTGTTCTATCGTATATTACAGCTTAACGGTTAATACAACCGGAAACGGAAGCGTATCGCCAAGTAACGGCACTTATGCAGACGGTACGGTTGTTACCTTAACCGCCACGTCGGACGCCGGTTGGGAATTTGCCGGTTGGTCAGGCGATTTAACAGGCACTAACAATCCCGCTACAATCACAATGGACGCCGATAAGACCGTTACGGCTACCTTTACCCGCATTCAACATACGTTGACGGTTAACACAATCGGAAATGGTAGCGTGAGTTTGTCGCCTGCCGGTGGAACTTATGACGAAGGCACTACGGTTACCTTAACCGCTACACCGGATGCCGGTTGGGAATTTGCCGGTTGGTCAGGCGATTTAACAGGCACTAACAATCCCGCTACAATCACAATGGATGCCGACAAAACCGTTATGGCTATGTTTACTCAATTAGCACAAACTTATGTCCCTGACGATAATTTTGAACATTATTTGGAACACCACGATGCCAGTGGTAATGTCGTAGCTTTGGGTGCACCAAATAGTATGGGAAATGGTGTGGAAAATGATAATTATGTTCTAACATCAAGAATTAGTACGGTTACATATCTTCGAATTTATAACCAAAATATTGCAGATTTGACCGGTATTCAAGACTTTACAGCTTTGACAAATATCTACTGTAATGGCAATAACATAACGAGTGTTGATTTTAGTCACAATACCAATTTAATTTTGATAGATATGGGCTATAATCAGATTAGTAGCATTGATTTAAGTTCAAATACAGCTCTTGAAACATTGTCTGCCAGTTTTAATCAGTTGACTGACTTGGATGTAAGTATGTTGCCTAATTTCGTTTCTCTTGACGTTAGTCGAAATCACTTAACCAGTTTAAATGTCAAAAATGGTAACAACACCAATTTTACCAGATTTAATGCTACAAACAACCCTAATTTGACTTGTATTCAAGTAGATGATGCCGCTTGGAGTACTACAAACTGGACAAATATTGATGCAACAGCGAGTTTTAGCGAAGATTGTTCTATCGTATATTACAGCTTAACGGTTAATACAACCGGAAACGGTAGTGTATCGCCAAGTAGCGGCACTTATGCAGACGGTACGGTTGTTAACTTAACCGCCACACCGGACGCCGGTTGGGAATTTGCCGGTTGGTCGGGCGATTTAACAGGCACTAACAATCCCGCTACAATCACAATGGACGCCGATAAGACCGTTACGGCTACCTTTACCCGCATTCAACATACGTTGACGGTTAACACAACCGGAAATGGTAGCGTGAGCTTGTCGCCTGCCGGTGGAACTTACGACGAAGGCACAACGGTTACCTTAACCGCTACACCGGACGCCGGTTGGGAATTTGCCGGTTGGTCGGGCGATTTAACAGGCACTAACAATCCCGCTACAATCACAATGGACGCCGATAAGACCGTTACGGCTACCTTTACCCGCATTCAACATACGTTGACGGTTAACACAATCGGAAATGGTAGCGTGAGCTTGTCGCCTGTCGGTGGAACTTATGACGAAGGCACTACGGTTACCTTAACCGCTACACCGGATGCCGGTTGGGAATTTGCCGGTTGGTCGGGTGATTTGAATGGCGTTTCTAATCCGGCAGCTATTACAATGAATACCGATAAAACCGTTACGGCGACTTTCAACCAATTAGCACAAACTTATGTTCCTGACGATAATTTTGAAGCATATCTTGAAGCCAATGGTATGGGTAATGGTATTGCCAATGATGATAGTGTAACGACCAACAACATCAATACGGTTACCAACTTAGATGTCAGTGGACAAAACATAGCCGATATGACCGGTATTCAAGACTTTGCGGCATTACAAACTTTAAATTGCAGTAACAATCAATTGACCGATTTGGATGTCAGTGGAAATACTTCAATGATTTCGCTTAATTGTTCTAACAACCAATTAACCGGTCTCGATGTCAGAAATGGTAATAATGCCAATTTTACAGCTTTTGATGCCACAAATAACCCCGATTTGACTTGTATTTTTGTAGATGATTCAACCGCAGCATATTTATCAAATTGGAATATTGACAGCACCTCTCATTTTGTCGCCAATCAAACGGAATGTGATAATGTCGGTATTGATGATGAAGTATTAAAATCTATGTTAAAAGTCTATCCCAATCCGGTTAGCGACCAATTGATAGTGCAATCGGAAACTTATAAAGATGTGGAAGTGCGGGTTTACAGCTTAATCGGACAGGAATTAGTTCGTCAAAAATCCAATAACGGAAATATAATAGTTAACCTAAAATTATTGCCTGCTGCAACTTATGTTGTCAAAATAACTATTGACGGCAGAAGCGTTTATTACAACGTGATTAAAGAGTAGTAAGGTGGTTTTTTTCATAGTGCTTTGCGGGGGATAAGCCCCGCAAAGCTTTAAAAAAATATTTTTTATATTAAAAACTAAAAAAAATATGAAACCGACATGATTAAAATAAAAAATATAAACATGAAAACAATAAAAATAATAATCATAAGCATTTGTCTTTTCGGGTATAATTTACATCTTAAAGCACAAGAAACAAGAAAAGATATAATAAAAATAGATGATTTACAAGATGCTAAATCTGATTCTGATGGCACACAAAACGGATCTTCAATCTTTTTAGGTGTTAAAGCCGGGGAAAAAGATGATAGTTCTAATAATAGAAACATCGGTATTGGCTTTCATAGTTTAAAGTTAAATCAAAACGGTGTTAGTAATATCGGAATAGGTAATTATGCTTTGCAAAAAAGTTCAGGTAATCGCAATATCGGTATAGGTGATATGGCATTAACAAACAACTTAACAGGAAATAACAATATAGCTATTGGGGCAAATGCCGGACAATTTTTTCAAGGTAAAACAGTAAATTCGTCTTTGAATAATAGTATTTTTATCGGAACTGATACCAAAGCTTATTCATCAACAGATATAAATGAAATTGTGATTGGTAATCAAGTGATTGGTAATGGTTCTAATTCGATAACTTTGGGGAATGATAAAAATCAAAAAACTATCTTAACCGGTAAGGTCGGTATCGGGCTTAAATCACCAAAAGAAAAACTCGATATTGCCGGTAATATGCGACTAATAAACGGTTTTGGAAATGTTAAAGTTATTTTGGACGGTAGTAAAGGCAATTCAGAAGTAACTTATCAAAAAAACGGTAAATATCGTGGAGCGGTCGGCTACAATGTTGACCAAGATTATCTCTATCTTTATCAAGGCGGTAATGTCAAAATAAAGAACGGTAGCGTTCAAGCAGACAAGAATTATCTCTATGCCAATGCCAAACAATATACGACTCAAATACCAAGTATAGCTTTTAGAAAATATGACTTATCGGATAAAGACCGGATAAAGTTTTCGGATAATGGTATAGGAACTGTTAATGGACTTGATTCATCGGGTAACAATTCTATTGAATTAATGGCACCGGTAACATTGCCTCAAGGGGCTAAAATTGTTAAATTCAGGTTGGTTTCCGCTGCTGCCAATGCGATATTTGATGCACAATTAATTACTCGTAAAGGTTTAAGTAGAAAGAAAAATATTATAGCCAAGATCGTCAGTAGCGGCACTTACGATGTTAGAGAAAATCAAGCAGTAGCGAACGGTGAAATAGTGGACAATACACATAATCATTATTTTGTTGTCGTAAAAATAGTGTATCCCAACGAACAGAATTTTGCTGATTTTTTTGGTGTTTTTGTTGATTATACTTTAGATAAAGTCAGTCAATAAAAATTTTACTTTGTGAGATGAATTTCATCTCACAAAGTTTTTTTGATGTTCTTTAACGTATTATTAATATCCTGATTTTTGCACTATTGAAATATCGTGGTGTATCACTTTCCACTAGGCACTTTCCACTTTTCACTAGGCACTTTCCACTAATATATTACCCCCCAATTTTTTTAACCTTATAGCCCTTATCTTTCAGTATTTGCACAATTTTATCACGGTTATTGCCTTGAATGATAATTTCACCGTCTTTGACACTACCACCGACACCGAGTTTATTTTTGAGTTCTTTTCCGAGTTGTTTTAAATCGGCATCATTGCCTTCAAAGCCTTTAATAACCGTTACAATTTTACCGCCACGACCTTTTTTTGAAAAGTGGGCTTCTAAGTATTGTTTTTCAGGTGGCAAACTTTCAATCGGTTCTTCTGTTTCCGGTTGGTAATCGGGATTGGTTGAATAGGCAAAAGACGCCAGTTGACTCAAATCGTTTAAAGTTTGTTTCTTTTTAGACATTTTTATTTGGTTTTAGTCATAAAAATAAGTTCTAACACACGATATAATTCCGGATGTTTGCTTTGTAGTTCATCCGGATTTTCAAAAAACGATACGCCGGACTCGGCAAAAAATTCCGCAGCATTTTCACAAGCGTAATTACTTAATATGGAATCATCATTACAGACCCGTTCTATTTCTTTTTGAATCAATTCTTTCCAAGGTTTAATGTAGGATTTAGGTATCAAAATATCAGGCACCCCGTCGGCTGCACCATCTTCCATATCAATTAAATGTAAAAATTCGTGAATACCGGTATGTTTACCGTCAAAATCTTTTTCAAAACTTTCATATAGTGCTTTTCGTGACAGATACATTTTATCAACCATACCGCCATAGCCCACTAAGCCGTTTAGTAACGTGCCTTCGGGTAACATGGGATGGTTTATGGTAAAGGAATCCGGGAATAAAAAAATGGTTTTTAAATCCCTGTAATACCAATTTGAAAACCGAAAAACCGGAATAACGGCACTGGCAGCTACCAAAACCTTGTCGAAATCACTGATGTCGGTTTCAATACCTTTGATGTTGTAGTCAAGTAAAAAGTTGGAAATTTTATTTTCAAACAGCTGTTTTTCATTGGCATTTAGCCGATTGTAAAATAAGACTTTTTCTTTTAAAAAGTTTCGCCATTCGGGTTGAAAATATCGGGTTATTAGTTTTTGACGTTGATAATTTTTAAAGTAAGGATAAAAAACATCCCTAGTCATAAAAAATATTATAATCAAAAATATGTAAAGGTATATTTGCATTATATAATGTTTTATAGCAATTTAAATTGCTATAAAACGGTTAATATTAAGCGTCAATATTGGCATAAATGGCGTTTTTCTCAATAAACTCACGTCTGGGTGGCACTTCGTCACCCATAAGCATGGAGAAAACGCGGTCGGCTTCTGTGCCGTTGTCTATGGTAATTTGTTTTAGGATACGACTATCCGGATTCATAGTGGTTTCCCAAAGTTGTTCGGCATTCATTTCTCCTAAACCTTTGTAACGCTGGACATGAGCGCCTTGTCCAAATTCTTCTAAAAGTTTGTCACGTTCTTCGTCACTCCAGGCATAAGCTTTCTTTTGTCCTTTTTTAACTTGATAGAGTGGGGGCGTAGCAATATAAACGTGTCCGTTTTCAATCAATTCACGCATATAGCGGAAGAAGAAAGTTAATATTAATGTTGAAATGTGGCTACCATCTACGTCGGCATCAGTCATGATGATGACTTTGTGATAACGGAGTTTTTCTAGATTAAGCGCTTTGCTATCATCTTCCGTTCCGATTGTTACTCCAAGGGCAGTAAAGATATTTTTTATTTCTTCATTGTCAAAAACTTTATGTTGCAAGGCTTTTTCTACGTTCAATATTTTACCTCGCAAAGGCAAAATAGCTTGAAAATTACGATCACGACCTTGTTTGGCAGTACCTCCTGCCGAATCACCCTCGACCAAGAAAATTTCACATTTATCAGAATCCGTTTCTGAACAGTCAGATAGTTTTCCCGGCAATCCGGCGCCACCCATAACGGTTTTACGTTGGACCATTTCACGGGCTTTTTTAGCGGCGTGACGGGCTTGTGCTGCCAAGATTACTTTATCTACAATAGCTTTGGCATCTTTCGGGTTTTCTTCTAAATAATTAGTCAGCATTTCCGATACGGCTTGACTTACCGGCGCACTGACTTCACGGTTACCGAGTTTGGTTTTGGTTTGTCCTTCAAACTGCGGTTCGGCAACTTTTACCGAGACAATAGCTGTTAAACCTTCTCGAAAATCATCGCCCGAAATTTCAAATTTGAGTTTGTCGAGCATACCGGATTTTTCGGCATATTTTTTCAGCGTTCCGGTCAGTCCGCGTCTGAAACCCGACAAATGTGTTCCGCCTTCGTGTGTATTGATATTATTGACGTAAGAGTGGATGTTTTCGGTATAAGACGTGTTATAAATCATAGCCACTTCTACGGGAATGCCGTTTTTTTCGCCTTCCATACTGATAACATCCTTGATGATAGGTTCGCGATGCGCATCAAGAAAACGGATAAACTCTTTTAAACCTTCTTTGCTAAAAAATTCATCGTGCACATAATCGCCTTTATCATCTTTTTGTCGTTTGTCGGTAATAGTTATGGTAATACCTTTGTTAAGAAATGCTAATTCTCGCATACGCATGGCTAAGGTATCGTAGTCAAATTCAATGGTTTGTTTAAAAATTTCTTTATCAGGATGAAACTTGACCAATGTTCCGGTTTCTTGGGTTTCGCCGACTACTTTGACAGGGTATAAAGCTTTACCGCGCTGGTATTCTTGTTGCCAGATTTTACCTTCGCGATATACTTGTGCCAAAACATGGTCGGATAAAGCGTTAACCACCGAAACGCCGACACCGTGCAAACCACCGGATACTTTATAAGAATCTTTATCAAACTTACCGCCGGCACCAATTTTTGTCATCACGACTTCCAGCGCCGAAACCCCTTCTTTTTTGTGCATGCCTACCGGAATACCGCGACCATTATCTTTAACCGATACGGAATTATCTTCGTGAATAACTACGTCTATCCGGTCACAATGTCCGGCCATGGCTTCATCTATTGAGTTATCAACAACTTCATAGACCAAATGATGCAAACCGCGCACACCTATATCACCAATATACATCGAAGGACGCATTCTTACGTGTTCAATACCTTCTAGTGCTTGTATGCTGTCTGCCGAATAATTTTGCGTCTGTTTTTTTTCTTCGCTCATAAAATTATGTCTTTTCTGAAAAGATTACTAATTACAAAGATACGATTTTTTTTCTAATTTTATTAGGCACTTTAATGGTAGTGGCTTGGGTATATTCTCCCGACATTTGTCGGTATCATCGGAACATTAAGCCACCTTACAGTTGTGCGTTCAACGAAATAACATTCGCACTTTTTACTTTCTACTAGTGTCATGTCAAGTGTATTATGACGCATAAGCCGAAGTTATTTTTGTGGAGAGCAAGACATAAAATTTTCAGCATAGCCGTAGCTATGGTTAAAATTTTTAAGGCAGCTATCTGCAAAAAGAACGAGTGCTTGGTATGACAATAATATGCTTGACATGACACTAGGTGCTTTTATCTGTGTTATCCTATCAAATTCCAAAAACCGGTTTCTTTTATTTGCTTTTGTAAGAAAAATTTCAAATTTTGATGTTCCGGTTTTTCCAAATTCATATCATCTTTTAATATTCTATAAGCATATTGACGTGCGGCATTCATTAAAGGTGCATCTTTGATAATGTCTGCAATTCGGAATCGCATCAAGCCGCTTTGTTGGGTGCCAAGTATATTTCCCGGACCACGCAATTTTAAATCAACTTCAGCTATTTTAAAGCCGTCGTTGGTGCTGGTCATAGTTTCTATACGGATGCGTGCTTCTTGTGAGAGTTTATAGTCGGTCATCAAGATACAGTAAGATTGCTCTGCCCCGCGTCCGACACGTCCGCGAAGTTGATGCAGTTGTGATAAGCCGAAGCGTTCGGCACTTTCTATCAGCATAATGGAGGCATTTGGGACATCAACGCCGACTTCTATCACAGTAGTAGCGACCATAATTTGGGTTTTGTTATTTTTGAACTTGATCATTTCCGCTTCTTTTTCATCCGGTTTCATTTTACCGTGAACCATGCTGATTTGGTAACCGGTGCCTTCGAAAAATTGGTTTATTTTTTCATAATTATCTGTTAAATTTTGATAATCCATGACTTCGCTTTCTTCTATTAACGGGAAAACGATATAAGCTTGTCGTCCTTTGGCTATTTCTCGTTTTATAAACTCAAAAACTTTAAGTTTGTCTTTGCGATAGCGGTGAATGGTTTTCACCGGTTTACGTCCGGGCGGCAGTTCGTCAATGATAGAAACATCCAAATCGCCATAATGGGTCAATGCCAAAGTTCTTGGAATCGGTGTAGCCGTCATGACCAAAATATGTGGTGGAATGGTATTTTTGCACCACATTTTAGCACGTTGTGCCACTCCGAAACGGTGTTGTTCATCAATGATAGCAATACCCAAATTTTTAAATTTCACGACATCTTCGAGAATGGCGTGTGTACCTACTAAGATGTGTAAATTGCCGTTTATGAGATTCTCAGCGATTTCGTTGCGTTCTTTTTTCTTAGTTGAACCGGTTAATAGCTTGATATTCAGTCCTAATTTATCTGCATATACTTTTAATCCTTTATAATGCTGCTGTGCCAAAATTTCAGTGGGTGCAATGAGTGAAGCTTGATAGTCGTTATCTATTGCCATTAGCATGGATAGTAGTGCAACTATGGTTTTTCCACTGCCGACATCGCCTTGCAGCAAACGATTCATTTGGGCACCGCTTTTAACATCTTTGCGTATTTCTTTAATCACATGTTTTTGGGCACCGGTCAGTTCAAATGGTAATACATTATTGTAAAATGTATTAAAATAATGTCCGATTTGTTCAAAAACGTGCCCTTTGATTTTACGTTTACGATGTAAGTTTTTTTGTAAGAGCTGTAATTGTAAATAAAATAATTCTTCAAACTTTAAACGTGTTTGGGCTTTATTTAAAAGTTCTAAACTCTGTGGAAAGTGAATGTTAAAAAGCGCTTGATTTTTATCAAGAAATTTTAATTCTTGTAAAATATACCCGGGCAAACTTTCTTTAAAATTCAACCCTACTTTGTTAAAGAGCGCCGTCATTATTTGTGTCCAAAGCCGGGTGTTAAAACCTTTTTTTAACAACTTTTCAGTCGAAGGGTAAACCGGTTGTAGTTTTAAAAAGGATTTTTTTTTCCGCTCTTCTATGGTTTCTATTTCGGGGTGAGCAATATTAAACTTCCGGTTAAACAGAGTCGGTCGTCCATATATAATATATGTATCCGATGTATTGAGTTTTTTATAAAAATAAGCATAATTACGAAACCAAACCAATTCAATTTCACCGGTATCATCGTAAAAAGTAGCAGTTAACCTTTTTTTGCGTCCTGTTCCGGTTTCTTGAATGTTTATAATTTTTCCTTTTAATTGAATATCGGCATTAACATTTCTAAGGTCTTTAACCCGATAAAATTTGGTGCGGTCAATATAACGAAACGGAAAATGATTGAGCAAATCCTCATAAGTTTTAATACCCAATTCTTTCTCTAATAATTCAGCTCTGATGGTTCCGATTCCTTTTAAATATTTGATGTTATTTTTGAGCATTATTGACGTTTATTGTAACAAATTTAATTGATTTAGTTGAAAGATTTCGAATTATATAAAAAAAAAACTGTAATTGTTCATTATAAATAATTCAAAATATACATCATATATGTAGATTGTTTTTTGTCATTATTATTTTTTTTTAGAAACATTTAAAAAAATACTTTTGTTTCTTAAACAAAATTTATAATAGTATGTTGTTTTGTGTTTTTTTCATAAAACAATGTGATTTTTTATGTTTTTTTTGATTTTTTTTAATAATTATGCATCTTTTGTTTTTTCTCATATTTTTAAAAAATGCTTAAATATCTTTTATTTTTAGTAGATTATTATTAATTTGATTAT
>JALWLE010000110.1 GCA_026996605.1 Flavobacteriales bacterium | reverse complement strand
CAGCAGTTTATCAATGTATTTTCTGATTTTTTTTACCCGTCCTTCTTTCCAAGCCCATAATTTCGGGGCGATATAATACACGGTTTTAAAGCTCTTTTTCTTAGCAAAACCGGCTATTTTCAGGTTAAATCCGGGGTAATCTACCAAAATCACCACATCGGGTTGGTAAGATAGAATCGCTTTTTTAGTTTGTTGCAAATTGCGATAAATCGTACGGATATTTTTGACCACATCGACCACACCCATAAACGCCATTTGTTTATAATGAATCAAAGGGGGGCGTTTGGTTACTTTGTACATCAAGTCGCCACCGAGATATTGAAATTCGGCTTCAGCATCTTGCTGTTTCAAAGCTTTCATAAGATTGGCGGCGTGCAGGTCACCGGATGCTTCTCCTGCTATGATGAAATATTTCATTTATTATTGAGGAATTGAGGATTGTTTGTACTTCATTTAATATTTTCTACTTTAATGGTAACTCTGTGCTTCAGATATTGTTTCTGCTTACAATTTGAGGAAGTGAGGATTTATTATGCTTCATAGTATGTTTTACACTTTGATGATTGTTGTTTACTTCATACTTTAATACTGCATATAATCTGAGGAATTGAGGAAATAAATAGTAAGGCAGATTGTCATTTTCAATCCCGACTTTTGTCGGGAGAGAAATCTCATTTTTAATCATCCATTTTCCATTTATTAATTCTCAATTAATTAACTTGTTACTCAATAACCATATCATCATATTTAGGCAACTTGACGGTATAGTGTAATATCAATTCCTTTTTCTTACCGGGTGCCAGATGTAAATGCCACACCACTTCGCCGGTTTCGGTGTTTAGTTTACCGCCGGATAAATTTATGATTTCAACATTAATATCGCTACGGTCAGATACGGGTACTTGGTCGTGCACTTCTATATTAACAGCTTGATTTTTGTTATTTTTAATGATAATACGCCATTTGCGAGTATCAGTCCGTTTGCTGCCGAGAAATTTTCTACCCGTAAATTTTTTATCGAGTTTACGTTCAATATGAATACCTTTATCCACGCCTAGTGAAACTTGCAGTGTGTCCTTAGCAAAGCCGGTATCCAATAATGTTTTACCTACCGAAGTGCCGTCTATGAAGACATTGGCTTCGCCTGATAATAAATTGTATTGTTCCCAGTCTTTGATATAGGCGGTTAAAAAAGCATTGGAATCAATTTTAGGAACGCTAATATACTCGTATTCTGCCGGAATATCGTAGTTGATAATAGGGATGATTTTTACTTGATTGTTAGACAAGACTGTATATGGTCGCTTTATTTTAAAATTGACACTGGTTTGTTTATCAATACGTTCCAGAGGAATAGGTTTGTTTGTTTCGGCTTTTTTCTTCCGTATTATTTCTACATGAGAACCTTTAACCGACATTTTTTTTGTGTTATTGAACGAATACCCCATATCTTCATCACCATCACCACTTGTATTGACATCAACACCCAATGCATTAATAACAACGGATTCTAACATTTCTCTACGCTCATCCATTGCCACATTAATCTCCGGACTATGTACCGGCACTTCTACTGTTTTATAACCAATATAACTAAAAACCAAAGTGTTAGAAGTTGCATCCGGTAGTACGATTTGATATTTGCCGTCAAAATCTGTTGCAGTTGCAATAGAAGTACCTTTAACAACGACATTAACGCCGGGTAGCGGATCGCCGTTTCTTGCATCGGTTACGGTACCGCTTACTTTGGTAATATTTTTGCCATAAACCGGTGGGAGAGAATGATAGCCCAAACGATAAGGAATTAAATGCGGAATTTCATTTGACTGTGTCGGATTGCTCGATGAAAAAGCCAACCGGACTTTTTTCCAATCTATTTGCGTTGCTTGTTTGACATTGGCTTTATAAGTCAAGCGTAAAGGTTTATCAATATCATCTAACCTGATATCATAAGAAGGGAACCAATTGGCTTGTGACACATTATAAGTCAGCTTAAATTTGGAAGTAAATGCTTTATCCGAAGAAATTTTTACAACAATTTCTCCCGAAGGATAAATTTTCGTATCAGCTATTTTCCGGATTTGTTTTATTATTAATTTTTCATCTTTACGCAGTTTTTTCAAGGTTTTTTGTTGATTAAGTTGCTTAAATTTCAATTCCGACATCTTTGTGGCATAATAATCTGCCATTGATTTTAATACCGGTGCGGTTAAAACTTGATTTTTACCACCGATATTCTTATTGCGTTGCAACAAATCTATCTGATCATTGGTAATATCCAAGCGGGTTTCGGCTTCGGCTATTTGGTCTTTTAAAGCTTTGTATTTGTTTTCCAAAGCAACCAAAGCCGGTGGGCGAAGGTTTTTGTCTTTATAATTTTGTTCGTGTTTAACCGACAAGATCATCAAAGGACCGAAAGCACTCACTTGAATACTTTTAGGATTGATAAAAGGAGATAATCCGGTAAAACGAAATGTTGATTCGCCTTTTGGAACGGCAACATTTTTAACCCGATGGACTTGCGCATTGTTTAAAAAAACAGTGACTTCTTTGATTTGACTGTTTATTTTCTTTTCGGCATGTTCTTGTGCCAAGACTTGGTGTAAACCAAATAATAAAAGGATGATAAGGATTAATTTTTTCATAACTGAATGGGGTTTATAAAAAAGCATTTGCTATTAAACAAATATAATAAATTTAATGGATACCCAA
>JALWLE010000109.1 GCA_026996605.1 Flavobacteriales bacterium | reverse complement strand
TTAATAATTTTTCCAATTTTTTAAGTTCCCAGCCAAATGATACTGCCAGTAAACCGGTTACAAAGATAGCAAAACTAACCAAATAAACGGCTGTTAATACACCAACTTCAGGATTTAAAATAATGAAAAAGGGCAATAGTAATACTAAAATACCACCAAAAAGCGTC
This sequence comes from Flavobacteriales bacterium, assembly GCA_026996605.1. GTDB lineage: Bacteria > Bacteroidota > Bacteroidia > Flavobacteriales > Flavobacteriaceae > WGBX01. The sequence continues at coordinate 11,300 of JALWLE010000109.1, read as the reverse complement.
CAACCCCAATTTTTAATGCCCATATCTTTCATCACAAAAGAGAAACTGATACGAGAAATTCCGATAAAGGTAAACCAAAATACTAAGTATAATATAAGTGCTTGAGCGGCTAATGCCGGTTGGAATAACAGATAAGCACCTAATACCATTTCTATTAAACCGAACATCAGATACCATATCCAGCCGTTAAATACTTTACGGTTTCTAACAGCAAAAATAAAATTTAAACCACCGTAAACGAATAAACTCCAACCGAATAAAACGGCTAATCCTGCAAAAGTTGCAACCGGAAAAATAATCATTAATAAAGATACGATAATTAGTAAACTTCCGGTTAAAACCGGTAACCACCAATGTTTAATATTTGCTTGTAATTTGTAAATTGCTTCCATAGTTTTTGTTTTTTATTAATTTTCAATTCTTATTTTTTACAATTTTCAAATCACAACAAGCATTCCAATCAAAAAATAACGTCAAAATGTCCAAAAAAAACTGCCCTTTTGACGGCAATTCTAACATTTTGACGTTATTAATTTATTCTGCAGGTGGCGTAAACTTGCGTTGGGCAGCTTCACGATCTAACATAAACAATCCACTGCCCTGCCCGCCTACTAATTTGAGTTGTGCTATTATATCCGACACGGTGGCTTCTTCTTCTACTTGTTCATCGACAAACCATTGTAAGAAGTTGACCGTTGCATGGTCTCGTTCTTCGATGGCTAAACTCATCAAATCATTGATAGAACGGGTTACTTCTTGTTCGTGTTTTAACACTTCTTCAAAAACATCGATGATATTTTTCCAATCATGTGGCGGAGTGTCCACTTGTTCCAATTTGATTTGACCACCACGTTCGAGCAAATAATCATACATTTTTAAAGCGTGAAATTGTTCTTCTTCGAACTGGGCACGCATCCAGTTGGCAAAACCGATTAAACTGTTGTCTTGCAAATAAGCAGACATTGACAGGTATAAATAAGCTGAATAAAATTCAGCATTAATTTGATTATTAATTGCTGTTTCAATTTTTTTATTTAACATAATTCAAGAGTTTTTTTATTTGTAACAAAGTTATGCAAAATTGACCAATTAGAAAGGGATAAGAAAAAGATGATAAAATGTTGAAAATAAGAAAAACCTATAGTTTATATGTCATCATTCTTTCAAGTGATCAATAAATAGATACAAAAAAACAAGCGACCGAATAAATCCGGTCGCCTGATAAGTGTAAAAACAATACTTATAACAACACAAAAGTTTTTACACTTTTACACTAAACACACACTAAATATTATGAAAAAACTATTTTTCATAAACGACGAAGCTTACATTAGAATCGACTAAATTACCACTAATATCCCAAATATAAAGATCAAAATAATTTGTTCCATTTCCATATGTTACAAACCTTGGGGAGCCTGTAGCAAGTGCAGTTGCTGTAACTATAAAATGATCAACATTAGTGTTACTAAAATAAACTCTGTAATGCCCGGTAGCAATTTTAATTACCCCAAAACCAGAGGAAGAACGAGATGAATCAATATATAGTTGTCCATTATCATATATACCTAAACGTCCGTAAGCATACGCTTTCATATCGGCATTGCCGCTGTCAGGTGCTGTGATTTTATTATTAAACTGCGCATTTCCACTCTTATATACAATAAGCGCGTCGCTTTTATGAGTAGAATTTATTCCGTTCCCTATAACAAATAATCTATCGGAATCATACCAACCATACGTCGTATCACCGGGTGTATAACTGGTGTTGTAGCTACCAATGACAGTTTCTCTTGAAGACAGAGCAGTTGTATGGTACCCCATAGCAGTAGAAAAATATCCGGATGCGGTTGTATTGGACCCCGTGGAAGTGGAAAATTTACCGGATGCTGTTGTCTGGGACCCCATTGCAACCGAATATTGACCTATATTTGCATCATCCCATTCATTACTACCAACATAACCGGCTCTAAAAGCCGCTTTATTCGGGTTGAAAAACATTCGGGTTCCACTACCGGTTACTTCGGAATCTATGTTATTTCCAGAACCAAAAGTACCGGTAACCAAAAAACCGTCCGTACCGTCCACGCGTACGGCACCGGCATCGGCGGTGATGTTTTTGCCAGCGCCTGCACCGCCTTGGTCATAAGCTTCATCGAGTGTATTATTAATGGTAGAGGCATCTACAAAACTCACTTGCCCGGCACCGTCGGTTTGCATGATTTGACCGGCTGTTCCATCAGTTAGCGGCATGAAGTACGAGTCGTTGATGTTCATACGACCGTCTTTGTAAATGGTAAGGGCGTTGTGTTTGTTGTAAATATACTCTCCGTTCCCGATAACAAATAGGCGATCGGAAGTGTTCCAACTTATAGCAGAAGCGGGGGTATAATCCGTATTAAACTTACCTATAGCTATTTCAGCGTATGAAGGTGCTGTTGTATTGGCTCCCATAGCCGTAGATATATCTCCCGAAGCTTCTGTATTACTTCCTATTGCCGTTGAATTATATCCCGAAGCTCTTAAACTTTCTCCAATTGCCACGGAAACATTACCCGTAGCAAGAGTATTTATACCCAATGCAGTAGAATGATTTCCTGTAGCCCTTACATTATATCCCATGGCAACCGAATAATCACCAATATTAACATCATCCCAACCATTACTTAGAACATATCCCGCTCTAAAAGCCGCCTTATTGGGATTGAAGAACATGCGAGTTCCTGCACCGGTTACTTCGGAATCTATGGTATTTCCCGAACCGTAGTTTCCTGTGACTAAAAAACCATCCGTACCGTCCACGCGTACCGCTCCGGCATCGGCGATGATGTTTTTTCCGGCACCGGCACCGCCTTGGTCATAAGCTTGGTCTAAGGTATTGGTTATTGTGTTTTTGTCTGCCCATGTTGCATTGCCGTCGGCATCTGAAGTTAGTATCTTGCCGTTTCCTTCTGTACCGTCCGTATATTTAAAGGTGCCGTTTACATCCAGTGTTGCCGTAGGAGTATCCGTTCCTATACCGGTATGATTATCCTTAACATACAAGGCGGAATGGGCATTATACACTTCTTCCATCATTTCCATTTCGTTGAGATAAACGCCGGTGCTACCTTGTCCGTTGTTGTTAATAATGTTCAAGCGGTAAATTTGATAGGATTGGGTATTGGTAAAAGTGTATTCCCGCCACTGACCGCTTGTCCAATTGTTTTGTCCGGTTTGAGTGTCTAGTGTCGTCCAGTTAGTTCCGTCATTTGAACCGAGAAATTCCCAAGAATACGGTGTAAAATCCGTATTACCGCCTGCCCAATACAAACGATATTTACTGATTTTTTTTTCGTTTCCTGCCCCAAAATCATATTGGATCCAAACGGGCAGGTTGTTGTTATTTCGCCATAAACTGCTTCCGCCTGTATTGTCGTCAAACAATTTGTCCGGCGTATAAGGATTTTGATATTCTTGAGCAGTGGCGGTACCGCCCGTACATTGATCAGCAGTATAAGTGCCGCTGGCAACTTGGGTAGAAACTTCAAAAGTTCCGGTGGTATTGTTCTTACCGATGACTACTTTTTTATCAGCACCTACATATATGTTTGGACTGTTATCTAACCAGAGTTTATCACCCGTTTTTATCAGTTGCCAAGCACTACCGTCATAAAAATAAAATCCGGTAGTACCGTCAGTTTGATAAATCATCAGTCCTGTAGCCGGTGAAGCAATGGCATCACGTTGGGCTTGGGTCATACGGGGTATAAGGATACCCTTATCGGTACTTTTAACGTCTAGCATAGCCGAATTGTCCGGTTGGCTACCGTCCGTATTTATGCCTACTTGAGCATAGGTGTTGTTGAAACTAATTGTCAGCAACAAAATGAATAATAAGATTGCTTTTTTCATAATGTATATTTAGGTTAGGTTAAATCTCTTCAGTTAAAAAATAGTTTTCGTTGTTCTATTTTATTATCTAATCTCAGTTCCAAAAACAGCATTCTTTCGTTTGTTTCAAAATCAATTTTCTCAAAATCAGTCTTAAAAAATTCATAAGTCGTCAAAAGCTCTTTTTGACTATTTTTTATTTTCACTATTAAATGATTGACTTTTTTATCCAAAGCAATAATAATAGAATGATTAACGGTATAAGCCAATAACATGTCTTTTTTTGTTTCAAAAATAGTCACGAAACAACCAAATACCAAAAAATGAGCGTACTCAAAGTGTACTCAGATGATATTTTTTAAACAAAAGGAAGTAGTCTTAACCAGCTAAAAATCAACAATTAGCATTCGTTAAGTATATTTTTGTGAATTAATATTTATTTAGAAATCTATTTTTAATGAAAAAATGACATCAATTTCAAACAAAATAATTTTATAAATTGATACCGCACATTAAAAAGCCCTATGCATCAAATTTTGTGCAAATTTTTGCCAAAACAGTTTTTCATTATCAGGAAGATTGGTATGATTGAGTGCCTCTAATGCCTTATTGGTATAATAATTAATTTCATTTCGTGCAATTTGATCAACTTGATATTTTTTATATAATGCCATGGTTTTAGAAATTAATTGGTCATCAGGAAGTGTGCTATCTTCATAAAGTTTTAGCAAATGCTGCTTGTCATCGACATTGGCTTGTTCCATCGCCATGATATATAGAAAGGTTTTTTTACGGTCTAAAATATCGCCACCGATACGTTTACCAAATGTGTCTTTATCACCGAAAGTATCGAGATAATCATCTTGAATTTGGAAAGCCAAACCGAGTTTGATACCGAAATCGGCTATATTTTGTAAATCGGTATCACTTGCTTGGGCAATAATACCGCCAAATTGCAAAGCTGCTCCCAAGAGAACAGCCGTTTTTAACCGGATCATTTCGATGTATTCATCGATCATAACATCTTGCCGGTTTTCAAAATCCATATCCATTTGTTGTCCTTCACAAACTTCTATGGCAGTTTTATTCAAAAGACTATTGAGTTTTTTATAAATATCGATATCGTAAGCTTCAAGCATTTTGTAAGCCCAAACCAACATGGTATCTCCGGACAAAATAGCCGTATTTTCGTCCCATTTTTGATGAACTGTAGGTTTACCGCGACGTATAGGGGCTTGATCCATAATGTCATCATGAAGTAAAGTGAAATTATGAAAAATTTCTATAGCAGCAGCAGCCGGTAAAGCAGATTGTATATCAGCCCCGAAACTTTTAGCAGATAATAACACCAACAAAGGTCTGACACGTTTGCCTCCGTTCTCTAAAGTATATTTAATAGGTGAATATAAATTAACCGGTTCTTTATCAAAAATCTGACGAACTAAATAGGTTTCAAAAAGTTGTTTTAATTCGGCATCGGACATCATAAAAATTTTGGATAAAAATACTAAATATATTGAATAGTGAAAATACATTATATAAGAAAGAATTTCTACTGTAAATTTAGAGATTATTGATGACTTGATTAATTGGTTAATTGATGAATTATTCTGCTTCAAAAAAGTCTTGCCTTCTAATAATTGCCTTACACTACAATTCATAATTCTGCATTCAATTTGAGGAAATGAAGAGTTATAATTGCTTCAAAATTTGCTCTGCTTACTGGTGATTACTTCTACCTGATACAATATTTCTGCATATGATTTGAGGAATTGAGGATTTTTTCTGCTTCATTATTTGTTTTTCACTTTGATGATTGTTTATTCCTTCACAGTATATTACTGCTTTTAATTTGATGAAATGATATTTCTAAAATAATCATTATTTGAAAAAATGACTTAAATTTACCCAAAAAAAAAACAGATTATGACCGAGCAACAAATACAAAAATGGGAACAAACACGAAAAGCAGGTCCTTGGAATTACGCTTTAAAATACGGAACCGTTTGGGGATTTTTCGTTGGGTTATTTGTTTTTGTAGCCAATTCTTTAGGGCATTTTGACAAAGCTTTTGATAATATTACTTCTTTAATTATCATGTTTTTGATTTATTGGATAACCGGTATCATTATTTACAGATTTATTATTTGGCGGGCAAAAGAACGGGTTTATCAAGCTTGGAAAAACAATAGCCGGCATTCATAAAAACACTAAATCGTACTTTCAACTTCATGCTTTTAACTTAAGTACATCTGCAACCAATATACAACCGCTACCCCGATTAATAGTAAGGCATATATACGTTTAAAACCGGTCATATTGGCTTTTGAACCGCGTTTGGCACCAAAATAATTAGCGATAAAATAACTGATAAATAAAATTATAACCAAGCGCCAATCTATAGCGTCTTCTTGTTGGTATTTAATAAAAGCGCCCAAACTAATCGGCGGTAGCAAAATAGCCAGCGTTAAAGCGCGCGCATGATTTTTTTTCATATTAAAACCCATTAAAAAAATAGGCACCATTAAAACCCCCGCCCCAATACCAAACAATCCGCCTACGATACCAGTAACAGCGCCAATCAAAAACAACCACCAAGCCGGAATCTTTTCTGTTTTTTCAATATGATCAGGCTTTGAAAATCCGGGAATGAGTTGCATAATACCAATCAATACCAACAACAATGCAAAGTATTTTTTGACCGATAATTCACCGAAATAAAATGCCAATTCGGCACCGAAATATGAAAAAACAGCATAGGATAGCGTACCTATCACAATACTTTTCCATTGACTTTTAACTTCCTCTTTCATGGTCATAACACCCAATAAACTCATAGGACCGAGCATCATAGTCAGTACACTTCCCTGAGCCGTATATTGCGAAATACCGCAAACCAAGACCAGAAAAGCAATCAAAAACGGCGCCCCGCCGATACCTGCATAGCCGCCGATATACCCGATAGCAAGTCCCAATAAAATATAAACGATTAACGGACACATACTCTTTAATAATTATTTGACAAATCTTTTTAAAAAGATTAAATTGCAATAGAAAAACAAATTTACAATTATTATGAAAACTATTGAGCAAGTTTTATTGGAATTAGCACGATTGGCTATTTACGAAGGACTAACCGGAAAAAAATTGATTGACAAAGACAAATATTTAAAAGATTATCCTGAATTGGGTCAAAAACAAGCCGTTTTTGTTACCCTCAACAAAATAGTCGGACAACATGAAAGACTTCGGGGCTGTATCGGTTCCATCTTACCGACACGCCCGCTCATAGATGATGTAATATATAATGCCAAAGCAGCCGCTTTCAATGACCCGCGTTTTCAAGCTTTATCAATAGACGAATTTGATCAAATCAAAATTGAAATATCATTGTTAAGCATACCCAAAAAGGTTGATTATAAAGACATTAACGAGCTTAAACAAATTATCAAACCCTTTAAACATGGTGTTATCTTAAAATTATCAGGGCATCAAGCCACATTTTTACCCCAAGTTTGGGAACAAATTCCGGATTTTGATGTGTTTTTTGAACATTTATGTCAAAAAGCCGGTTTGTCAGGAAATTGTCTGGATTTTTATCCTGAAATTTATGTTTATGAAATTAAGAAAATAGAAGAATCTTAATCATAAAATCAATCCTATTCCAAAAAAGATGCTGTACAGCAAGGTCAAAATAGCGACTTTTTTTAATTCCGGATCAAAATCTTTAGGATTATTTATTTGAATAATCCGCATTAAATGCATAAATAATAACAAATACGGGAGCAGAAATAACCAAGGCCAAAATTTTCCTTGAAAATGATGAAAAATATATGCCTGTGTAAAAAAGAAAGGTAGGACAATCAGTACTATATGGTATTTTTTAGCATTTTCTAAACCCAATTTTACCGGAATGGTATGTTTACCGGCTTTGATATCGGAATTCAAATCGCGCATATTGTTCAGATTTAATACCGCCATACTTAACAATCCGATAGAAAGCGCCGGAAAAATCCAAGTCCAATCCAATGCTTTGTTGTATAAATATGCGCCACCCATAACCGAAACCAATCCGAAAAAAATCAAAACAAACAAATCGCCCAAACCAAAATAACCGTAAGCATTTTTACCAACCGTATATTTAACAGCAGCCACAATGGCAGCAATGCCTAATATCAAATAAATTAATATTTCAGGTAGGCGTTCCAAACCAAAACTATAGGTAACCAGAGTTAATGCCGAAAAAAAAGATAAAATGCCGGTAATAACTACTGCTTTTTTCATTTGCGCCGGGGTAATTTCTCCGGACTGAATTGCCCGTTGCGGTCCGATACGGTCGTCATTATCGGTTCCTTTAACACCATCGCCATAATCATTGGCAAAATTGGACAAAATTTGAAACAATACGGCTGTTAATATTGACAGCGTAAAAATGACCCAATTAAACTGACCTAAACTTGCCGCTATAAATCCTGCTAGAATGATACCTGCTACTGATAATGGTAATGTTCGCAATCTTGCGGCTTTTATCCATTTATTCATTGTTTTTCATTTTATTTTTCAAATACAATATTGCCTTCTGTAAATCTTCTTCGGTATCGATACCAAAATTCTGTTTATCGGTTTCGACCATTTTGATACGTAAGCCGTTCTGTAAAAATCGTAAATTTTCTAATTTTTCTATTTGCTCCAAATCGGTTTGCGGCATTTGGACAACGCGTTCCAAAGCCGGCTTACGAAAGGCATAAACACCAATATGTTTATATGCTGTTTCAAAAACCTTGTCTCGTGAATACGGAATAGGCGCTCGAGAGAAATACAAAGCAAAATTATCATTATCCACTACTACTTTGACATTATTGGGATTGAGAAAATCTTCCTTGTTTTTTAAGCGTATCATTAATGAAGCCAAATCAATTTGCCTACTTGCGTCTTCTTCAAAAACATGTATTAAATCTCGTAAAGATTTTTGATGAATAAAGGGTTCATCACCTTGAATATTGATGATAACATCTGCTTCTATATTGCCTGCAAATTCTGCAATCCTATCTGTACCGGTTTCGTGTTTTTTGGTACTGATAAAAGCTTGTCCGCCGTTTTGCACAATTTCATCATAAATCAATCGGGAATCGGTAATCACATAAACAGCATCAAACAAACCGGAATCAACAGCTGCTTGATAAGTACGTAAAATAACTGTCTGCCCCACTAAATCTTTCAACAATTTACCCGGAAAACGTTGTGAATCGTAGCGGGCAGGAATTAAAGTGACAACTTTTAATTGAGGAAATGATGATTTATTGTACTTCATAAATTATTTTGCTTAGTTATTGTAGCTTTGTATATCAAACAATATTACTGCTTTTAACTGAGGAATTGAGGATTGACTGAGCTTTATAGAATATTTTGTCCGTTTAAATTCGTTTAGTACTTCATGCCGAAATTCTGCTTCTTATTTGAGGAATTTATTTTTACTTTCACAAATCAACACACACTCTTTCGCTTTCCACTTAGCACTTTCCACTATCGTACCAGCTTATCCAATATTTTATGCACTTGTCCGCTATTCCAATCAGCCGCACCGGTTTTTTGGACGACAATATGTCCTTGTTTATCGATGATAAAAGTCGTAGGAATGGAATTGGATTGCAATTTCACCGGTGGATTGCTTTGTATATAGTAAACCGGTATTTTCCATCCGTTCTTTCGCAAAAAAGCTTGTACTTTTTCGGGCTTATCTTGTGCTACAAACAAGAACACCACTTTATCTTTGTATTCTGAATACAGTCTTATCAAACTTGGCATCTCTGCCACGCAAGGTGGACACCAGGTTGCCCAGTTGTTAACTAAAAGAACTTGTCCCTTATAATCTTCCAAATTAATTAGTTGTCCATCCGGCTTCATCAATTCCCAATTATACGAATCCAATTGAAGTTGTTTATCTTGATCTATTTCAAGATTTTCAACTCGTGAAGTGATATATGAAACACCTTTGATTAATAAAGCACGCAAAGGCAGTCCGGCAGGTGTCAACATAAAAATCAACAGCCCGAAAAAGAGGATATTACTCCAATGTTTTTTTATAAATTTTTTCATAATGATATATTATTAGGCAAAGATAAAATTTTTAACGTATAAAAAGATACAAAAAAAACCGCCTAACTTAAAGTTAAGCGGTTATTGTGGAGCCGAAGGGAGTCGAACCCTCGACCTCATGACTGCCAGTCATGCGCTCTAGCCAACTGAGCTACGGCCCCAAATGCGATTGCAAAAATAAGAAAAAGATTGGTTTGTCAAAATGAATTTTTAAATAATTCTTTATAAGCTATCAAGTTAATCTTTAAATCAATTTTATCAGGAACAGTCCAACCGTTTTCATCATCTTGATAAGGGCGTTTGGGTGACATCCGGTAAATCCCCCAGTCTGTCCGGTCAATTGAAAATTTTTCAGATGTCATCTTTAAAACATTTCCTTCTAATCTGATGTGGGCTTTAAATGTCAAGCAATTGGTGATGCCATGTAATGTAAAGTCACCGGTCAATTGATACAAATCATCTTTAATTTTTTTTGCTTCTTGAAGTTCAAAATAAGCTAAAGGATATTTATCGACTTCAAAAAATTCATTTTTCAAGGTATTTTCAAAAATCATTACTGCAGTCCCAAATTGCTTGGGGTCCATATCCAAATCCTTAATACTGTGCATATCAATTACAAATAAACCACCAACCGGAATTTTGTCTTCCAACACAAAGCCACCGGCTTTTAATTTAATCAGTCCGTTATGTTTATCACATTTCCATAACACCTTGCTTTCTATTGTATCTACCCTATAAAAACTAAATTTTTCTTGTTGCGCTCGTGAGATAAAACCGGTAAATAATAATAATATGTAAAGAAATTTTTTCATTTCAGATTTAAGATTTTCAGAATTTAATTATTTTAAACATTAAGAAATCAAGGATATTAAGAGATTTAAATAATGATTTACGAATACTAATTTTAGAAGTATAAATTAATTTACCCTTTCCGTTTTTAACTTACTTTTCCCTCTATCTTGCCAAATACCGGTTGCAAAACCTTTATCGTCAATAAATTCTTTTATTTCATCCGGAATATTTTTGGCACCGTTAAAATTGGTACTTTCAAACTCAGTTCCAAAAAAATTACAGCCATACAAATCTGCACCACTAAAATCAGCACCTTGCAAATGACCTCCTTGAAAATTGGCATGACGCAATTTAGCATTGATAAACGTCGAACCTTCCAAACCGCCACCGGTAAAATCTGCAAATGAAAAATCCGTGCTATCTAATTTTGAATCCTTTAAAACAGCTCTAATCAATTTGGCTTTAACTGCCCTACTTCCTGTAAAATCCGCTCTAACAAATTCAGTATCTTTCATTAAGGCTCCGGTCATATCACAATT
>JALWLE010000108.1 GCA_026996605.1 Flavobacteriales bacterium | reverse complement strand
TTATTGTTTAGTAGAAAGTGTGTTATATACACCTGTCACTTCGATATACCTCGATTAAAAATCTGGATTACTCAATGACCTAACGTAGTAGTATCAAAGATGAGTGAGTATCCCGATGATGTACCGAAGCCGGTCGCTGAGTGTCCCGACACAAAGGTGACTGAGTGCTGAGAGCATAGCGAACAGTGTGCCGAAGTCACCGAAGCGCAGGTCATCAAATAAGCAAATAACCAATATTATCAAATAACCAAAAAATGAAAAACCTAACCAAAGCCGAAGAACAAATCATTCAAATCCTTTGGCAACTTGAAAAACTTGGGATTTTTCTTCTAAAATCTTTTGCGCCAACAGTTCGAATTCTTTATGCATTACTGTTTCTTTTTGCTTAAAATCAACTTGTGATCCGCGCCATTTGTCTTCCCAATGTTTGAGTTGTAATTCCAGTTTTTCTATATATTTGTTAGTTGTGACGAAAATACTTTTTCCTGTTGGTGTTTTTGTTTTTCTAATTCCAATTGTAATTGTTGCCGGGCTTATATGCAGGCATTTAATGATTTTTGAGCTTTGAGTTTAGACCAAAGATAAGCAGTTATAAACCCTAAAATAAAAGTTATTACCCCAAAAATTACAGTCTCGGAAATACTAAAAGTCATATCATAAAATTTGTTATATCAAATGTATGAATTTTATGTTTATACGGTTTAAAAATTTGTAAATTCATAAAGAGCTTTCAAACCCAATCAAAATATAGGAAGGGCGTAAAGTGTAGATACTCTGATAAGTATTGTAAGCATCGCCAAATGATGTTGTATAAGCCGTTAGGTTGGTTATATTGTTCCATTTACCAAAAACTGACCATTTTTTTGATTTGGGCTTATATTGATACGACAAATTCATAAAAAAATTATGGCGTTCCTCGTTTGGTATTATATAATAATCGGTTGATAGATTTAATTGATGTTGTTTAAAAGGATAGTAATAGACTGCCGGTTTAATATGATAATTTTCCAAATCGGCATCTTGGTTTGAAAAAAAATAATTATCTACTTCAAAATCAGTGTAAAATGATAATTTTTTATGAATAGGTATTCTAACGGACGATAGTAAATGTAGGGTTTGATAAGTTTTACGCAACAATTTTTCATTGATAATCAACGGGTGTTCCGTCCATTGAAACATCACATTAAATTTGGTTGAAATTTTACTTTTAAAAAAATATTTGCTTAACTTTAAAATCGCGCGTTTGTCTTTGGTATGATTGGAATGTTCGACCGCTTCCAGTTCAGATGCACCATTGTTGAAATAATAATATTTGTAAAGAATGTTCTTGAGATTATCGGTGTATGACAAGATGAGTGACGAATGGATTCCGTTTAAAATATCTTTAAAGCGAAAAATACAATCATATTCGGTTTTGACAGATTTTTGAATAGGAGTATTATAACGTTCCAGTTGATTATATGCCCTTAAAATATAATTGAAATGATTTTGAAACAAATCATTAAAGTTGGTTTTTCTGCTATGCGTTCCGATGATGGACCATTTGTCAATGGTGTGTTTTATAGTCAAATCATAATCTTGGAAAAGGCCATTTACATTTTTGGTCTGCTGTTTTGTTTGCTCTGTTATGTCTAAATAAATATACCGTAAGGGCAGTTCCAAACCAAAATTCCATGTATCTTTTCTAAAATTAATTTTTAAAAAATTTTTGACAGTTGTTTTATCAAGATTGGTATGATTGGAATAATCATCTGCTATAAAGTTCAAAGAAGCGCTCGGTAAAATATTATTTTTAAGAAAGTGTCTGTCTTTTTGAAAATAGATATAGTTTTCAAAAGTCCAATTTTTAACTTTTTTAATCAAACCGGTGTTAAGGTTAAAATACCATTTTTGCGTTTGTAGAGATTGTTGCAGATTATCAAAACTTTGTCCACCATTAAATATTTGTTGAAACGAACCGGGTTTTATCTCAAAATTTTCATCGGTTGTCCGGTAAGAAAAAAAGACATTGATACTAAAAATATGTTTTTTGACCGGAAACATCCAGTTGATTTTATCAGTCAAATGATAAACCGGACGATCCCTTTGTTGACTTAGATTATTGTTGGAAATAAAACTAAAATCCGATTGTTCCGAATATTTTAGATGAAAATTATTTTTAAAATAAGTCTTTTTTGAATTTTGTTCAAAAATCAGATTCCAAATCGCTTGCCGCGTATCTTGAGTATATTGCTGTTGTTCTAGTGTGGTTATCTGTTGATTTTCCAATAGAATTTGTTGTCGGGTAACTGCTGTTTCTATGATATTTTCGGGTAAATACGACAAATTGGTTTTAAGTCGTGCCGTTTTGTTGAGTTTGAATAAAAAATTAAGTGAGCCCAAATAAGAACGGTTATCTAACCATTTATCTTCGTCAAATGGTGGCGAAAGCACATTGGAAATATGTGTCCACTCTCGCGTTTGTTGTAGCGTTTCTAAGTCAGAAGTATTACTTTGATAAAAATTTTGAAGTTGATTATGTAAGCTTTGTCCGGCATTATTAGTTTGCAATAGTGACAACATTTGCACTTTTTTACGAAACAACATCGGGGCAATTTTTCCTTGCCAAATAACCGGCTGATAACCGGCAGCCAATTCGTAAGGTAGGGCATACGAAAAATTCTTTTTTAATCGAATATTTAGAGCGGCATTTTCGGAATACACCAAACTATCCAAGAGTTTTATGGGC